>JASEJN010000024.1 GCA_030016385.1 Clostridiales bacterium
AAGCTCTTGGATTCTTAAGGCTGCTGGCCTTAGAACTTACAAAACTTGAATCTGCTGAATGAGTGTTCAAAATAACATAAACTCATATTGCAAATTGAAGATTTAGAATTTCAGTATTTTATAAAAATGGAAAAAAGATTTATAATATAATCAGTGCAGTATTTTTACCATAGATTATATTAATTTGTATAAATTTCAAAATCAATATTATAAAGGGAGGGGAACGCGTATGTACAGGCTGATTATTGTAGATGATGAAGAAACTATATGCGAGGGGTTATGCAAAATCGTCAATTGGAAGTCTTTCGGATACGAAGTAGTACAAGTCTTTAATGACGGGAAAAGCGCATTGGAATATATTAAGAGAGTGCCCGTTGATGTCATTTTAACTGACATTAAGATGACATTTGTGTCCGGATTGGAACTGGCAAAGTATATAAACTCCAATAAGCTTGACATAAAAGTTGTCATTATGAGCGGTTACAGGGAATTTGAACTTGCACGCGAAGCCTTAATTTATAATGTAAAATATTATCTGTTAAAACCTACGAATCTTGAAGAGATAAGGGACGTTTTTCTTAAATTAAAGACGGAGCTTGATGACGAGGGGCAACGGCGTCAGATGCTTAAAAGCAATCAGGAGGAATACAGGGAACTATTAAAACTGTATCGGGAGCAATTTTTTACGGATTTAATCATGGGAGGAATCCGTACCAAAGAAGCGGTTGATGAGAGAATAAAAGCTATAAAATTGAATATTAGCCCTCAAACAACTAAAATTTGCCTCTTGAATTTGTATTTTGAGCATAAGAAATTGCATAAAGATAATTACGATAAATATGCATTCGATGCAACTCTGGATAATTATATCAATAGTAAAAGTGAAAATATAAAGTACTTTACATTGCTGAACACAGATGGTAATACCCAGGTGCTGGCTGTTTCCTTAACTGATGTTGAAATTTGCAAGCTTGAAGAAAAATCGCTTGCATATATGCATATTCTTGCCGATAAAATTAAAAGCATTTTTGGGATAACAATGAAGATAACTCTTGAAAACACTTTTCCGAATCTTTATGAAGCCGCAGCGTATTATAAACCTCTGGTTTCTTCAGCCGATAAAGTTAACAGTAAAATTGAAGATATGATAAGCAGAGACGATTTACTTTACCTTACAAAACAGAAAAGGCTTTTTCTTACATATGTGAACTCGAATGATTCAGAAATGTCACGCAACCTATTCGATAATATCATCGATGAAATCAAGTATGCCGATATAAATGCAGTACATAATTTTATCGTCGATTTGTTTGCAGGTTTAAAGAGCAGGCTTGGGATGCTCGGTATGGTTCTTAACACCTCGCTGTTTCGTTACGAGGAGATTATCAATGCAAATAACATAAATAAGATAAGACGCCTGGGGCATTCGATGCTGGATGATATTTTAAAAGAGGTAGTAAAATATAAAAATGCGATGGATAATAGCGTGATCCAGAAAGCCAAGGAATATATTAATTGTAATTATGATAAAAATATCAGCCTTGGTGAAGTGGCAAAGTATGTCTTTTTAAGTCCGATTTATTTCAGCCATCTGTTCAAACAAAAAAGCGGGGAGACATTCATCGATTACCTTACAAAAATCAGAATAAAGAAGGCAATGGAATTACTCCATAATCCTGAACTTAAAATATACGAGATAAGTGAAAAGGCCGGGTATAAAAATACGAAATACTTTTACAGGCTTTTCAAAGAATATACTGGGTTGACGCCTGTTGAATACAGAGAGAGTATTACAGAGGGGCGGCTTAAGAATTGGGAAGAAGAAATTTAGGCATATGGAATTATATAAGATTTTATAGGTTCAACAGTATATTGATAAAAAATTTTCTCTTGATAATATCGTCAACCGTACTTCCTCTGATAATAATCATCTTTTCCGTTTATACTTATAACACCGCAAATATCAGGGATGAAATCAAAACGACAAACATAAATGCCCTGTCAAATGTCAGGAACATGGTTGATACGACGATATCGAGAGGCGATATGATTTCGGCACAGGTTGCGGCAGAAGAGGATATCACATCTTTGATATCGTACAGGGAAATTAATCCATCCCGATTGTACAAAAGCTTTTATGATCTTTACAGGAATATGGGATATATAACATCAACCAACGATATCATAGATTCGGTTTATGTGTATTTTGAGAACAGCAATTTTATATTTTCAGCTGATGGAAACAGCATGGACCTTCAGCATTTTAGCGATAAGGGCTGGTTTTCTGATTATGAGCTATATAAATCCGAGAAATATCACGTCGGTGCACGAAAAGTTTCCGATATATTCGGCGGCAATGTCAAAAATTTCATCTCAATTTTCAGGGCTATAAATAATAACGGAAATGAGGGAATGGCCATAGTAAATATCGATATCCAGAAGCTTAAGAATATTATCGATAATGCGGACAACTATAGAAACGGACGGGATTTGATCATATTAGGAAAGGACGGCACTATAATTTATAGTACCGATCTTACGCTGATAACGAAAAATATTAAAAATGAAAAGAGTTTGAATGAAATATTTATCAATAAAAAGGATAACTATTTTACGCATAAGATAAACGATACGGGTAAGATTATTACAATGCTGGATTCACAGTATAACGGCTGGAAATATATATCCATAACTCCTTTAAACCAGTATTCACAGAGGACTTATGATTTCAGATGTTTCCTGCTGATTGCAATATTGATCTGCATCGTAATAGCCATAATCATTTCATTTTTCATATCCATAAAGATATTTCAGCCTGTAAAGGAAATTGTTTCATTATTTAAAACTTCCGATGATTGGAGTGGAATAGTTCAGGAAAAAGATGAGAGGGGTTTTAACGAATTTAAATATATAACAAAAAACATTTTGAACTCCTTGAATAAAACGACACAGATGGAAAATGAACTCAAGGAGAGGCTGAAGTTGCTGCGCAAAGCACAGACTATCTCGCTGCAGGCTCAGATAAATCCCCATTTTTTATTTAATACTCTCGAAACAATAAACTGGAAGGCCATGATGCTGACGGGCGGTGAGAGTGAAGTTTCAAAAATGATCGGCTATTTATCCCAACTGCTTAGATTGAGCCTTGAAACCGAAAACAGTATCGTTACGGTAGAAACTGAAATCAAACATGTGAAGTGCTATCTTGATATACAAAAAATATGCTATAAAAATAAATTCGATGTAATCTGGAAAATAGACAGCAGAATTTATGGATATAAGATGATAAAGCTTACTCTGCAGCCTTTAGTGGAAAATGCGATTTCCCACGGGATAAAACCTAAAAGCGGCAAGGGGATAATATCCATTGAAGGAAAAGAAATGGATGATTATATAGAGATAAGCGTGACAGATGATGGGATAGGTATGCCTCCTGAGGCTGTAGCAGAGTTGAACGAGTCGATGAAAGATGATTATATAAAGGAGAACTCCCATATAGGTATTAAAAATGTAAATCAGCGCATAAAGCTGATTTTTGGAGATGAATATGGCGCTACGGTAGAAAGCAGGTATAACGAATATACCAGGGCTATTCTTAAGATGCCTAAGGAAAAATAAGCGTATTAAAATATAATGTTGGAAAAGGGGATAATTTAAGGTAGCTTTTGGAATTCCATGTATTCAATCTTTTAATATTTATCGCTTTTTGACTTTAGTAGTTTTAACTGATTAACCGAAAGACTATCCAGAAACTGGGATTTCTTTGATATATCAGTCCTTGTAATTATCTTTTTTTCGATGAGAAGTTCTATTATACTTACGATAGCGAGAGTATTTTTATAATCGATTTCTTTAAGGTCGGCTAATTCGCTTATTATATCGATATTATTCATAAAAAGACCTCCAGTGTTTTTATAAGTTGGATTATTCAAAGAATATGTGACCGTCTCATACTAAATAATTGACAGAAATAAAATTTTTATACAGATAAAGCTCATATAATTTGGACATCCTGCGTTACATGAAAAAAATATTGAATAAATCAAATGGCAGTGTTATCATATTTTCGGTTCGTAATTTGAGATTATGTTATTTTAAATACTCATTCGCCAGATTCAAGTATTGAAGTTACAAGGGTGTATATTTTATATTTGAATAATATATACACTCAGTTACAGAAGCAAAAATATCAAAAAGATGGAAGTGCATCGAAATGATCATAAATCCTTATGTAGCAGGCGGTACCTGGCTTAAAGGGTGCCTGCATGCCCATACCGAGAACAGCCCATGTGGGCATTATCCGTTGGAAAAGGTTATAGGAATGTATATGTCCTATGGAATGGAATATGATTTTTTAGCGATAACGGACCATTTCTCCTTGACTGAAATAGGGAAAACGGCTGGCGACGGCAAGCTTATTCTATTCCAGGGCGTTGAGTATAAAAGGGCGAAATTTCAGATGCTCGGCATAAATATTAATAAATACGATGATGATAAAGATAATTCAAACAACCATCAGGATATAATCGATGAGGTTAAAAGGCAGGGCGGATTTACGATAATATGCCACCCGCACCTGAATGCCGGGGATTACTGGCCAATTGAAAAGCTTAAAGGACTGAACGGCTACCTCGGAATTGAAATCTATAATAATAATGTAAGGCTTAACAATTCCGGAAGGGCAGTAGCCACTGATGTGTGGGACGAGCTTTTAAGCAGCGGCAAGAGAGTTTTTGGGTTTGCAAATGACGACATGCACATATTTTCCAGAGTCGGAGGTGCGTATAATATGGTTTTGTCTCCCGAAAAAAGCAAGGAATCTATAATAAATAGTATTAAAAAAGGAAGTTTTTATGCATCCTCAGGTGTTATTTTTGATTCGATAGCAGTAATTGGCGATATGATCAGCGTGAGGATAAAGCGCATACCGGGTGAGATTAGATTCATCGGAACGGGAGGGAAAGTGCTTAAGAGTACCTCCGGCATGGGCGCTGATTACGTATACTCAGGCAGTGAAAGTTATGTAAGAGTAGAAGTCAGAAGAGAAGACGGCGCTATGGCATGGACCCAGCCCTTTTATAAAACTGAATAAAATATTATAAGGTTGAAAAAAGCCAGACAGATGGCGGATAGAATGGATAAAAATAATATCAGGGGATGCAGGAAATACATCCCCTGATATCGTATATATATGTTTATGGATAAAAAAAGGGGGAAAGATAATATGGATTTGGACGGTAGAAAGCTTCTTGCCAAGGCCTGCTGGATTTGGCCGGGCGACAGGTTATTCGATATACATAACACTTATGCCCATTTCAGGAAGGACTTTGTACTTTCGAAAGCCGAGAAAAACGCTGTTTTATATATAACGGCGGATCAGAGTTATAGGCTTTGGATAAATGGGAAATATGTAACACGCGGCCCCGCCCGGGGTTATCAATCGCACTGGCCGTACGATACGGTCTGTATCGGGAGTTTTCTAAAAGATGGCGAAAACTATATTTCCGTGGAAGTATACAATCCGGGTGTAAGCACGTTCAGCTATATATTCCAATCATCGGCAGGATTTTTATGCGCCGGTAACCTTGGCAGCATGTCGATATTTAGTGATTCTACATGGCTGGCCAGGTATGATCAAGCACATAAAAGGGATACGGCTAATTATTCCATACAGCTATCTTTCCAGGAACATGTCGATGCTAAAAGGGATGACAGGACGTGGATAACTTCGCCGAGCAGGCCAAAGGGATGGCAAAGGGCAAATGCAACAGCGTTTGGCTCCATGCCATGGCACGATATTGAAGAGCGCGGTATACCCCAATTGAGAGAAACCAGGCGCTTTCCTGAAAGGTGCATATCGAGGTGCCATGGTAAGGTGGCGGTACAATATAAAGATTGGAGAAATGTGGCTCAGGGGCTCTATTTTGAACTGAAAAATAATAGTTGGAAGCCGGAGGATACTCTGTTAAAGCCGGATAATAACTTTATGGTTAAGATACCATCTTCAAGGGAAGGTGCGTTTAATGCCGTTACGCTAGACATGGGAGAAACCGTAGTCGGCCCCTGCAGCATAGTAGTAGAAGGCGGAAGGGCTGATGATTATATAGATCTATTTTTTCATGAAATATGTGAAAAGGACGGAAGCCCTGTGATTCTCGATATAGATGCATCAAATCCGTGCTGTATATCCATGGCAAACCGTCTGGTTCTTTCAGGGAATAAAACTGCTTATGATTTTTACCAGATACTTGGTTTTAGATATGTAACGATTATATCGCAGGAGAATACACAGGACATTTCCCTGCGCATCAGTGTCAATGATACAGGCTATCCGTATGATATTAAAGGTAAGTTTGAATGCTCCGACAGACAGATGAACGATATCTGGAATATTTGCCTGCGGACTGAACAAGTCTGTTCGCTTGATTCATATATAGACACTCCATGGAGAGAGCAGGGGCAGTGGTGGGGAGATGCAAGGATACAGTTCTGGAATACTATGGCTATGGATAACGATGTAAGATTATTCAGGCGGGGAATCCGATCGATAGCAGGACAATCCGTTCCTAACGGTTTAACATACGGACTTGCACCCACTAAGGCTCATACGTGTATTCTGCCGGACTATTCGCTTGTATGGATCATGACGATATATGATTACTACTGGCAAACAGGCGAATTGTCTTTATTTGAAGAAATGATTCCGAGGATTAACAGCCTCTTGGATTATTTCAGGCATGACGCCCCAAGATGCAAGGGATTGCTTAGCTATGACCCGCGGTATTGGTTATTCCTTGATTGGTCGAATCTCGAGAAAAAAGGATCGCCTACACTCTACAATATGTGGTACCTTTTGGCGCTCAGGACATTAAATAAAATGTTCAGTCTTACGGGGCATGAGGTTGAGGCCAAAGCAACAGCAAAAGAGGGAAATGAGCTTGAGGCGAAAATAGAAAACCAGCTTTTTGATGAAGATGCGGGATTATTTTGCGACGGACTTGATACTAATGGCGACCCGTATAAAATACATTCAGTCCATTCGCAAACATTCGCGATTATGCTTGGCTTAAAATCTGATTATCATAAGAATATGTTTGAAAAAAGGATATTGCCATTTTTAAAAGGGGAAAAACTGGATGTGTCTGTTCCTTCGGCTTACTGGACAAGTTATGTGATAACCGTTGCCCGTGAAGGCGGATTTTACAAGGAAGCTTTGGACTTCATCAAAAGAAAGTGGTCGCCGATGATAGCTTACAGCACATGTTCGGAGCAATTTAATTCTGGTAAGGGGACCAGCTCAGTCAGCCATGCCTGGAGTGCACATCCGATATTCCATTTGATGAATCTGCTTGGAGGGATTGTTCAGGATTCGGTTAATTGGAAGTCAGTAGTTTATAATCCATACTTTGCAGAAGGCTTGGACTTTGTTCGCGTAAAAGTTCCTACGCCTCATGGAATAATTGAAAGCAAATGGAACCGCAGGGGGAGAAATATAGATGTATCGTTGCTTCTTCCGGATGGAATCAAAGCCAAGGTAAGGTTGCCGGGGCATGAGGCTGAGGTCGTGCATTCGTTTAAATGCACGATATAACGATTTGTTAAAATATGAATGCGATATAAGTGTATATATAATATTCTTCAAATATAAAATATGTACCCATGCGATATTAAAATCGGGAGATAAAAGGATGAAGGATTTAAAGGATATCAAATGTTTCCTGCTGGATATGGACGGCACATTTTACTTGGGAAATGAATTGTTTGACGGATCGCTGGATTTTCTGGATATATTGAAAAAACAGGGCAAATCGTTCCTGTTCCTTACAAATAATTCATCTAAAAACAAAAACCAGTACAGGGACAAACTGAAAAGGTTAGGCTGCGATGTCGATGAGGAGGATATATTCACATCGGGAGAAGCTACAATAATATATTTGAATAGGATTAAAAGGGGTGCAGGCATATTCCTTATGGGAACTCCATTTCTTGAAGAGGAGTTTCAAAAAGCTGGATTTAAACTTATAAGGAGCAGGGATGAAAAACCTGACTTTGTGGTTTTAGGGTTTGACACGACTCTCACATATGAGAAAATATGGATCGCCTGCGATTTCCTGAGGGAAGGAATCCCTTTTATCGCGACGCATCCTGATTTCAACTGCCCTATAGAAGGTGGAAAATATATGCCGGATACAGGTTCGATGATTAAAATATTCGAAGCTTCCACAGGCCATTTTCCTGTTGTGATAGGGAAACCTTACAGGTATATAGTCGATGCAATAACAGACAAGTACGGCCTTAAAAATGAAGAAATTGCAATAGTCGGCGACAGGCTTTATACCGACATAAAGACGGGTGTAAATTCGGGTATAACATCGATACTCGTGTTTTCAGGAGAAACATCGAGGGATATGTACGCCGCATCCGATATAAAAGCAGATTATGAATTTTCATCTATAAAGGAGTTAGGAGAAGCCATCAAATAATATTCTTCAAATATAAAATATACTCCCGCAAAAAATATATGAAGTTGATTTTCATAATTTCATATTGCAGACCAAATTGGTTGGCGGAATTCAACAAAAATTAGCCAAATATATAGTATTATTTTGCAAATGTGATATAATATAGAATTAAATAAGACTGATGACGGGAAATAGTAAATATGTGTCCGTTATAAGAGAACCGGCGTTTGGTGCGAGCCGGCAGCGGCATTTATTGAATCCAGCCCTGAGGGTAAATCGGGTATGCCCGTTAAAGCTAAGAGATGGATTAAACTATTTTTAAATATTTTAATCAATTAGGGTGGCAACGCGGAAGCCTTTCGTCCCTTTTATGGATGGAAGGCTTTTATTATTGTAAAAATGGAGGAGACAAATTATGCTGGATTTAAAAAGGATCAGAACAGATTTACAGGGTGTTAAAGATGCGATGAAAATAAGGGGTGAAGATTTTGATCTTTCCCTTCTCGACAAGGTTGTTGAGCTCGATGAAAAGAGAAGAAAAATGATTACGGAAGCCGAAACATTGAAAAGCAAAAGAAACAGCGATTCTCAGAAAATCGCAAAGCTTAAGAAAAAGGGTGACTCTGCAGAGGAACTTTTAGCAGAGCTTAAGCAGTTGTCGGATAAGGTAAAGGAATATGATGATAAGGTAGCAAATCTTGACAGCGAAATATATGAATTAATGTTAACGATTCCAAATATACCAAATCCCACGGTGCCGGTAGGGAAAAGCGATGCCGACAACCTGGAACTTAGAAAATGGGGTACGCCGAGAAAATTTGGTTTTGATGCAAAAGCCCACTGGGATATAGGAGTGGATCTTGATATACTGGATTTTGAAGACGCGGCAAAAGTAACCGGTTCAAGGTTTACATTTTATAAGGGAGCCGGAGCCAGGCTTGAAAGGGCATGTATAAATTTTATGCTGGATTTGCATACGACAAAACATGGATACAAGGAAATATTTCCGCCGTATATGGTTCACAGGAGGAGCATGATAGGGACCGGACAACTGCCAAAATTTGAAGAGGATGCGTTCAAGGTTGCAGGCACCGATTATTTCCTGATACCTACTGCGGAAGTGCCAGTAACCAATATATACAGAGATGACATACTGGATGGCGATAAGCTTCCCATAAAACATGTTGCATACAGCGCATGCTTCAGATCCGAGGCCGGATCTGCCGGAAGGGATACCAGGGGGCTTATAAGACAGCATCAGTTTAACAAAGTGGAACTGGTAAAATTCGTAAAGCCTGAAACATCCTATGATGAACTTGAAAAGCTTACTCACGACGCTGAGGAAGTGCTGCAAATACTTGGCCTCCCATACAGAGTCGTGAAGATTTGCACCGGGGATTTAGGATTCACAGCTGCGATGAAATACGATATCGAAGTCTGGATGCCAAGCTACGGAAGGTATGTCGAGATTTCATCCTGCAGCAATTTTGAAGATTTTCAGGCAAGAAGGGCCAATATAAAATACAGGCCGGCACCGAAGCAGAAGCCTCAATTTGTCCACACTTTGAATGGCTCCGGTGTTGCCATAGGAAGGACAGTTGCCGCAATACTTGAAAATTACCAGCAACAGGATGGGAGCGTAATTGTTCCCACGGCTCTTATAAATTACATGGGCGGTCTTGAGAGGATCAGCAAATAAAAGAGCAATTTTGCGAACCCTAAGACTGTGAGCTTAGCGATTGAAATAATATTCTTCAAATATAAAATATTACAATATGGGATGAACTATCGGTGATAGTTCGTCCCATATAACACTATAATTCGACGCCCGAATCTTTTAAAACATGCTGTATTTTTTTATAGTCCAATTTCCTGGGGGATGTATTTTCCCTTACACAAAGAGCAGCGGCTATGCCTACGGCCTGCCCCATATTGGCACATATGGGCATTGCCCTGAAGTTTGAATGAGCTAAATGAGTTCCGGAAATATTTCTGCCTGCTAAATAAAGGTTATCGATTTTTTTAGGTACAAAACATCTATAGGGGATAGTGTAGCCCTTTCCCTGCGGGAATTTTTTCTGCATGCCTGTTTGATCGAGGCCCGCACCCTTTATGTTGTGGACATCGAAGTTAAAAAGGGCTTTAGCTACAACCCAGTCTTCGAATACTTTGGCTTCAAGTATGTCTTCCCTTGTGAGAGTGTATTCACCTTCAAAATGCCTCGTTTCCCTTACACCGATTATCGATGAAGAGCTTATTATATAACAGTTTTCAAATCCGGGTACATATTCTCTCAAGAACTTTACAATATAGTCGATCTGCCTTCTGCATACATATGTGGCATGAGTTAGATCTTCAACTTTAGTGCCGTCGACATCCGTACAGTTTGTCATATTGCAGGTGACTATTCCCGGAAGCGAACTTCTGTAAAGCAACACATGCCCGGCAGGGAACGGGATATGCTGCCTTCCAAGAGTCTGCAGATCGCCCTTTTCAAGCTCATATGTATCCTCGAAGCTGCCCGGAAATATTGCCCTATCTGTATCTACACCTGCGACCTTAAACATAATTGTCATAGGTTGCATTTTGCCGTCTTCTTCACGGCCCTTATGAAAAGGGACACCGGCTTTAGCCGCAATATCGCCATCGCCTGATGCATCTATTACTATTTTAGCCATTACAGCTTCTCTTCCGGATTTGCTCTCTATAATTACTCCTTTTATAGTATCCTCTTCCACAATGGCATTGCTGGCAAAAGTATAAAGTTCCAGCCCTACCCCGGTTTCATCGAGCATATTGAGCATGACGGTCTTTAGCTTTTCAGGGTTTATTATTTGTTTTCTGCTGCCGCTGTCACTGGATCTATCCAGAATTTCTTCGTAAAATCCTCCGACAGTTCCTCCTGTCCAGTGGCTCATAAGCCCTGTGGTAGCAACGCCTCCAACATCGCCTGCCTGTTCTATAAGCATGGTTTTGGCACCACACCTTGCAGCGTTTACGGCTGCTGAAAAGCCGGCAGGGCCTCCGCCGATTACCAGTATGTCGACTTCTTTCTTTACGGGGATCTTCCTTGAAGGTTCGGTAATATATTTCATTTGATTTCCCCCTTTAGTATTAATTCATTGATATCAACACATACTATTATAACATATAAATTTACATGTTCTGGAATCGACACCCCACATTTTATGTTGACAGGGTATCTAACTCTTGTTATAATATACAATGTGTCAGTTGTGGAGAGATGGTCGAGCTGGTTTAAGGCACCGGTCTTGAAAACCGGCGTAGGGGTAACCCTACCGTGGGTTCGAATCCCACCCTCTCCGCCATAAAAGCATTTTAAAATTTTTTTATACGATAAAAAGTTAAATTTTAAGAATGTTTACATGACAAAGGTAGATAATAATATCAAATAAAACTTAAGCTAACATGGAGAAGTACCCAAGTCGGCTGAAGGGGACGGTTTGCTAAACCGTTAGTGGGAGGTTTCTTCCAGCCCGGGTTCGAATCCCGGCTTCTCCGCCAAAATCAAGGCATTTCGTTAATTCGAAGTGCTTTTTATTATGCATTTTAGGTTCACATAACATGAAATTGGGGACACATGGTATAGAGTGATATAAAATCATATATGCTTTTCATCACTTTTTTTATTGTTTTTAAATAATATATTATCTATTTTTGGGACTGCAGTTCTATTTGCCAGTTATTTTATCGGTTGCATAATAGCACCATGAAATGAATACATATTACTATTACCAAACAAATTGAAAGGAGTAGCATCCATTTGGATTAAAAGACCTTCCTGAGGTTTTCTCTTCCGATGAGGTTTGTAGCGCCTTCTCTTTTTAGGGCTTTGAATGTTTGGATCTGTCGGGATTTTATAGAGGGTGGAATAACTAATCTTTATGTTCTCAAACCTCTCAAGGAGCTTTTAAAAATGTTTAAAATTGGAATGTTTGTAAAACTTAATAACAATAATTACTAATATAACATTATCACAAGATAATTACATTTATTTTATACGTCCCTTGTAATATGACAAATAAGTGCTATAATTATAAAGTAGATTAAAAAGTCATAATATTTGAAAAAATGTGTATAAATAAATATTTGTGTTAATTCAGTATTTATTGATATACAGCTTGTTTTGGTATTACAAAGAGACGCGCGTCAAATGTTGTTTATCCAACCCGGGAGGCTTTATGATTCATGTTGTTATTGGATTGAACACAGTTTGGAGACAAATTTCAACTGTGACAATCAAAAAAATAAAAGGAGGTTTTTTTGTGCGAAGAAAAGTTGTTTCTTTTCTGCTTGTGTTCACATTGTTGTTCGCATCCATGTCTTTGCAAGCATGTTCGAGTTCAAACTCGAACAGTAAAAGCGGTACAAAAAGTACAAGCGGCAAACAAGAGATGACGGACGTGGGTACTCCGCGTAATGAAACTCTAATCGTTGAAACACAGACTCCGACAGATGTACCTGGGCAGTTTAACTCCTATATGCAAGGCACCCAGATGGGATTTGGAATCCATCAGCTCATGTCAGCGATGATGTGGGAGATGGACACTGTAAAGGGCGAACAATATGGCGAAGTGGCGGATGGAATGCCGGTATCCAATTCGGATTTTACCGAGCATACCATTAAGATTCGCAAGGGCATCAAATGGTCCGATGGGCAAGCTCTGACCGCGAATGATGTAGTGTTTACGTTTAAAATGATTATGAGCAACACCGGCATCGGCCAGCACGATTATTACAATTCAATAATCAAGTCAGTTGAGAAGGTTGATGATTATACTGTCAAGATCGTTACGAAGGAATCCTTCCCTCGTCTTGCAGAGACATTTGGTGTAACTATCTGGGGAAACGACCTTCGAATAGTCCCCGAGCATATTTACTCAAAGCAGGCGGATGTAACTACTTTTAAGGACAGCAGTCCTGTAGTAGCCGGTCCTTATACCGTAAAATCATACGACAAGCTGGGCAAATGGATACTCTATCAGCGCCGCGATGACTGGAAGAACAGTACCGTAGGCGTAGTGACGGGTAAAGAGCCGCAGGCCAAGTATATATGGTTTAGGTATCTTGGCGATGATAATACCCGTCAAATGGCTATGATCAACAATCAAGTTGATATTTTGTGCGAGGTTACTCCTGAAATGTTGGAAGCGATGACCTCTGCCAATAAGAAGATTTCATTTTGGTATGACCAATTCCCATATGCTACAAGTGATGACCCATGCTCCAAGGGGATTGCTTTCGAAATGGCAAAGGAGCCGTATAACAATGCGGACTTCCGATGGGGTATAGCGCTTGCACTGAATTTTGACGAGATCTCGATGAGTATATTTAACGGTGTCGGACGTGCCAGCCCTCTGCCGATACTTACTAACACCAGTGCAATGCAGAAGCTGTATTATAAGCCATTGCTTTCATGGCTGGAATCGTTCGAACTGGATCTTGGCGATGGGACAACGGTTAAACCTTTTGATACCAGATATGCTGAAAGAATGGCTAAGACACTAAAGGATAAAGGCTATAATATCCCCACCGATGAGGATTCCCTGACCGATATGTTTGGTATCGGATCCTGGAAGCATGATGAGGAAGCAGCAACCAAGCTTCTTAAGAAAGCGGGCTTGGAAAAGAAGTCTGATGGTTGGTATTACAAAGGTAAGCCTTTTACCATAAATATGACTTATTTGGCTGATACCGAAGCTCAGGCAGGCCGTGGCCTACAAGCTGCATATAACCAGTTAACCAAGTTCGGGCTGAAATGCAATCTGTCCAGCCAGAGCAGCGCTACCTGGGATAGCAACAGCAGTACCGGAAATTATGAAATTGCCGGTTATTGGCCAACTGGCGGGATTACGAAGGATATCTATCCGCAGATCCGTGGTTGGGATGCCGACCTGATTGTGCCGCTTGGCAAGATTGGTTCCGGACAAGGATCGCGCTGGAACAATGCAGAAGCAACCAAGATAATTCATGAAATGGCAAAGCTGTCTCCGAACAGTGATGAGAACTATAAGCTTGGATTGGAGTTCATGAAGGTTGCTGTGAAGGATATGCCGTTCATAGGCTTCCACTCCGGAGTTAAGTTTGTTCCGACAAACAGCACTTATTGGACCAACTATCCGAACGCGAAGAATGCATATAACGGTCCTTGGTGGTGGTGGAGCTGCTTCAAGTACATTACGACCGAAATCAAACCGGTAAGTAAATAGCCTCTGTTTTTAAATTAGAGTAGGGCTTGAGAAAATAAGGCACGTGCGATTGTTTAAGACAGCAGTGCGTGCCTTATTTTTTTATATAACCGTTGTAGGTTGTTGGCTTGTGGATAGATCTACTGTACAATTATTTTCCGCTTTTCTGAATTTTACACCAAAATATTCATTTAGTTGCCAATTAAAGAGGTGAACAAATTGAAATTTCGCAAATATTTCGGTCTGCGTATTTTGACATGGGCTCTGACTATTTGGATAGGCGTTACATTCATATTCTTTATCCCACGTATGTTTCCGTCCGATCCTGTAGAGAATATGATAGGGCAGATGCAAGCCCGTTCCGGCCAGATGGATCCTAAGCAGATGGAAGCACTGAGAAAATCTTTGCGTATTCAGTTCGGCCTTGAGGGATCACTATGGGAACAGTATACAACATTTCTATGGAAAGGAGTACTGCATTTTAATTTCGGCCCTTCTCTCATGAGCTACCCGACACCGGCCGGAGAGATCATCAGCACATATCTGCCATATACATTGTTTTTGTCACTTACCAGTACGATTCTTGCCTGGATAATCGGTAATTTGATAGGCCTGCAGGCGGGGTTTCGTAAGGATAAGCGTTCTTCAAAAGTTATGGAAGGTATTGCAATATGTATATACCCCATTCCATATTTTATTATTGCATTGGTTATTCAAATTGTATTTGCGTTTTTACTTGGATGGTTCCCCCTCCAATCAGATATCAACACCACAGGAAGTATGGCCACTCTCGTTGCTTCCCTGTTGAAGGCATCGGTACTGCCGGCTCTTTCACTGCTGTTGGTCGGCACAGGTTGGTGGATCATCTCTATGAAGTCGCTTTCAGGTACGACTGCGCAGGAGGATTTTGTTCTGTACGCCCGATATAGGGGCCTTCCCGAAAACGTGATAGGGAGAAAATATGTGTTGCGCAACTCCATACTGACGCAGATTACAGCCTTGGCGATGAGCCTCGGCGGGGTCTTTAACGGTGCGATCATGACGGAGATTATCTTCGGCTACCCGGGCGTCGGCACGCTTATTCAAAAGGCAATACTTCAGTCCGATTATAATATGATTCTCGGCTGTATTACCATTTCGATAATCGCCGTTGCTACAGCTACTTTAATTGTGGATATTATATATCCGCTTATTGATCCCCGTATCAGATACAGTTAGGAAGAGGGGGCAGAATACATGAAAAAACTTTGGAAAAATTTGAGTAACCCTGCAAGGGCGGGCATTGTTATAACTGTTTTTTTCTTAATACTTGGGTTCGTCGTGTATTATTTTCCGCATGTTAACCCATTTACTTTCGACACATATGCCAGCAGACTCGGCCCCTCTTCAGAGCATTGGCTGGGTACGAGCAGTATGGGACAGGATGTTTACTGGCTGCTTATCGAAGCTATTCATAATTCGCTTCTGATAGGACTTATAGTTGCAACCATCGGAACCGTAGTTGGTGTGTTTGTCGGTTTGCTCGCGGGCTTCTCCGGAGGCACACTCGATCGTGTGCTGTCGGTCATTACGGATACGTTCGTGGTAATCCCATCGCTTCCCATTCTTATATTGATGACCTCGTTAATGAAGGGCAAGACAACTGTTGTTCTGATGGCGCTGGTTTTGGGAATGTTTGCATGGGCATGGCCAAGCCGACAGATACGTTCAATGGCGCTGAGCATAAAGGAGAGGGATTTTATCCATACCGCATGGTTCTCCGGGGAAGGTACGGTTCAGGTGGTATTGACGGAAATCCTGCCCTATGCGCTTACATGGTCACTTTCGAACTTTATGAATGCCACATTGAACGCCATTGCATCTGAATCCAGCCTTGCAGTCTTAGGGCTGTCTCCGGCGAATTTGATATCTCTCGGAAATATGATTCAATGGGCGAGGGAGAGAAATGCTATCTTTACCAGGCAATGGTTCTGGATAGGTTCGCCGATCGTGGCTACGGTTCTTCTTTTTATCGGCTTATTCTTATTCATAACTGGTTATAACGATTATCTGTCTATGAAGAGGGGGAGGTAAGGAATGCTTAAGATTGAACATCTGTCCACTTCTTACAAGACCATAAGCGGTGATGTGCATGTCGTCAATGATGTGAATTTCGAAATTCGTAACAACGAGATATTCGGTATCGCAGGGGAATCGGGTTGCGGCAAGACAACTCTCCTTAAGGCACTTTATGATATTGTGGAATTTCCTTTGCAGATCGATTCAGGCCGTGTGATTTTGAGCGGTGAAAAGAGGGGGTCTCATTTCTCGTATGAAACCGGCAAGATCCGCAATACGTGGTGGAATAACATCTCTTACGTGCCTCAGGCCGCACAGAGTGTGCTGAACCCGATCACGAAGATTAAGTACCAATTCCTGGATTCTATACCGAAGCAGGACAGGAATAACGAGACAAAGGAAGCAACTCTCGAAAGAGTAGCACATTATTTGGAAGAGCTCAGTCTTTCACCTGATCTGCTTGAAGCATTTCCGTTCCAGCTTTCAGGCGGTATGCGGCAGCGTGTGATAATCGCGCTGGCTACGTTTATGTCACCTAACGTGTTGCTCGCCGACGAACCGACCACGGCACTGGATGTGGTTGTGCAGCGAGGCATACTGCTGATGCTTATGCACCTGCAAAAACAGTTGAAGAATACGATGGTACTTGTCAGCCATGATATGGGAGTTCATTATCAGATCACCGATCGTATAGGAATAATGTACTCAGGTAGTTTTGTTGAACTCGGAAAGACCGATGAGATCTTTGATTCCCCGATACACCCCTATACAAGGATGTTAATAGATGCATTGCCAAAGATAGGGGACAAAAGCCAAAAGGCGGGAATACCGGGCCGCCCTCCGGCACTTACCAACCCTCCTAAGGGATGTAGGTTTGCGCCGCGCTGCCCTGATTGTTCGGAAATCTGCAGCAAAGAGGTACCTGTGTTCTGCGAAGTAATGCCGGGTCATTTTGCTGCTTGCCATAAGCTTGACAAGGGGGTTAAGTGACAATGACGGAGAAGCTGTTGGAAATAAAAAACGTAAGTAAGATATTCAGAATAGGAGGCATTTTAAGCGGTAAAAAGCTTGTAGCTGTTGACAATGTCTCATTGAATATAGATTCCGGAAAGCCGGTCATCCTGTCTATCGTGGGCGAATCCGGCTGTGGTAAATCAACTATGTGCAAGATGATTCTGCGCATGTATAAGCCCGATATGGGTGATATCATATTGTCTGGGAATTCATATTCCGATAAGAAGAATTACAATCCACGACAATTCCGGCTGGATGTTCAGCCGATATTTCAGAATCCGTATGAATCCTTCTCCGCGCGCAAAACGGTGGACACATACCTTTTTAATACAGCGCTCAGACTTGGAATATCAAAGAATCATGCGGAAGCCGAGAAATTGGTGGATGATACGCTCTGCAGTGTGGGCATGTCCCTTGCTACGGTAAAGGGCAAGTATCCTACTCAGTTTTCCGGCGGTGAGCTTCAGAGAGTTTCGATCGCACGGGCGCTGATCACCCGGCCTAAGCTTATAGTAGCAGACGAGCCGGTTGCCGCAATCGATGCGTCGATGAAGATGAACATCGTTAACCTTTTTAAACAACTCAAGGATAAATATAAAGTTTCCTTTATATATGTTACCCACGACCTATCCACAGCATATTATGTGTCTGACTACATCGCGACCTTGTATCGTGGATGCCTTGTTGAATACGGCCCCGCCAAGGAAATCATGGATGAGCCGGCGCATCCGTATACGGAGCTTTTGATGAACGCGATACCGAGGGTTGGTGAAAAGTGGGATAAGGACCTGACGATGCCTGATATGGAGGAGAAAGAATATGCGCTCACCTGCTGCAGATTTGCACCGCGCTGTCAGTATGCGACGGACGAATGCAGAAAAAAGATGCCGGATATGACGATGATCAGCAAAAGCAGGAAGGTGCTCTGCTATCATCCTCTGATAAAGCCAAGGCGGTAAATTGAAAGTTGCAGGTTGAATTCTTCAAGGAGTGATTTTAGAGCCTGTCATTGGTGAACTCATCAATATAGTGTCAGGGAATTTCATTCCGATTGTCATCAAGTCTTATCGAGAATTAAAAAGATATCCATAATTAATGGCACGTTTATGAAACTCTCCGTTCATATAAAAAGAGTATTATTGATAGAGGTGAGTATCATAGTGTGGCTTGAAAATATGTGATGGGTGAGGTTCTATAAACGTAGAAGTAATATGGCCGTATAGCACTGACAAAGAAGGGAGCGATAGTATGGATGTTAAAAATATTATTTCCAAGATGACTCTGGAGGAGAAGGCAAGCCTGTGCTCGGGCCGCGATTTTTGGCACACTAAGGCTGTAGAGAGGCTCGGGCTTCCGGCGGTTATGGTAAGCGATGGCCCTTACGGGCTTCGAAAACAGGATCAGACCAAAGAGAACGCAGGCATCAATGAAAGCATCATGGCTGTATGCTTTCCGGCTGCATCCGCGATGGCTGCATCGTTTGACAAGGACCTTATATATAAAGAGGGAGAGGCGCTGGGGGATGAGTGCCAGCATGAAAATGTCAGCACTATTTTGGGGCCTGCAGTAAATATAAAGCGTTCTCCACTGTGTGGCAGGAATTTTGAATATTTCTCGGAGGACCCTTTCCTAGCGGCAGAGATGGCTGCAAACTACATAAAGGGCGTACAGAGCAAGAACGTGGGTACGAGCATAAAGCATTTCTGCGGCAACAATCAGGAGCACAGAAGGATGAGCTCCGATTCCGTTATCGATGAGAGAACCTTAAGGGAAATCTATCTTGCCGTGTTTGAGGGAGCGATAAAGAATGGGAAGCCATGGACCGTAATGTGCTCCTACAATAAACTAAACGGGACCTATGCGTCAGAAAACAAGAGGCTTTTGACGGACATACTCAGAAATGAGTGGGGTTTTGAAGGCTATGTGATGAGTGACTGGGGAGCGGTAAACGACAGGGTAAAGGGCATAGAAGCAGGCCTTGACCTTGAGATGCCAAGCTCCAACGGCCTAAATGATGCCAGAATTGTCCAAGCCGTGAAGGAAGGCAGGCTGGATGAGAAGGAAGTGGACAAGGCCGTAGAAAGAATACTAAATATAGTAAAGAGATATACCGAGAACAGAAAACCGGATACCGAATGGGATATGGAAGCTCATCACAATCTCGCTGTAAAACTTGAAGAGCAGTGCATGGTTCTTCTTAAAAACGAAGATGTTCTGCCTCTAAAGAAGGGCAGCAAGGTTACGTTTATAGGAAAATTTGCGGACCAGCCAAGGTATCAGGGCGGCGGAAGCTCGCATATCAATTCCTTCAGGGTCGAAAGCGCACTTTCGGCGGTTCAGGGGATTGCGGATGTTACGTATGCGCAGGGCTATGATGACAGAAAAGATGAACCCGATGAGACTATGATAAGGCAGGCGGAGGACGCGGCAAGAGGGGCACAGACAGCTGTGATATTTGCCGGACTTCCGGATTCATTCGAGTCTGAAGGCTATGACAGGGAGCATATGAGCATGCCCGCCTGCCAGAATGAGCTGATCGAGAGAGTAGCGAAGGTTCAGCCGAACACGGTGGTTGTGCTCCATAACGGTTCTCCTGTTGAGATGCCCTGGGCAGACGATGTTAAGGGTATACTGGAGGCTTATCTGGGCGGACAGGGAGTAGGTAAGGCATGTGTCGACGTATTATTCGGGGACGCAAATCCGAGCGGCAAACTTCCGGAGACATTTCCAAAGAAGCTTCAGGATAATCCTTCATATTTATATTATCACGGCGAGGGAGACAGGGTGGAATACAGAGAGGGCGTATTTGTAGGCTATCGCTATTATGATAAAAAGGATATCGACGTACTGTTCCCGTTCGGGTTCGGATTAAGCTATACAAAATTTGATTATTCTAACCTTACTCTGAGCTCAAGGGAGATTAAGGATACCGATAAGCTCACCGTCTTGGTAGATGTTACAAATACCGGGGACAGGGAAGGCAAGGAAATCGTTGAGCTGTATGTCGGAGAGAAGGATCCGAAGGTGATAAGGCCCTTAAAGGAGCTTAAGAAATTTGAAAAGGTAAACTTAAAGCCCGGGGAGACCAAAACGGTGAAATTTACGCTATGTAAGCGTGCCTTTGCGTATTACAATACCGAGATCCGCGATTGGTATGTTGAAACCGGAGATTATCAGATACTGATCGGAAAATCATCAAGGGATATCGTGCTCAGGGATACGGTGCATGTTGAATCTTCAGTGAAGCTGCCATTTAAGCTCACTGTGAACACAACCTTTGGAGATCTGTTTGCAAGGCCTGATATATCAAAGGAACTGAAGCCGCTTATGGATGCGGTAAAGGCATCGATGGTGCAGCAGACAGAAGGAGGCTCTGAGGCGATATCGGATGATATGAACAACGCCATGCTGAGGTATCTGCCACTTCGCGGTATATTAAGCTTCGGGGGGAACATCACATATGATAAGCTACAAGCAATGGTCGATCAGGTGAATAAAAAGCTTTCGAAGCAGTGATTTAACTGTTCAGGATGAGCAGCCCCGATGATGAAACCATAGAGAAGTGGCTGCAGCAACATATGCAGGTGCACCTGTTATGAGGAAATAAAGGGCGCAGTAAAATCACAACTGCGCCAGCCATCTATATAAGGCTTTTAAATATTAAATTTTTACCCTTTCGTTGATTTCCTTTATCTTTTCAACCGGCAGCTTGATGACTTTACGGTCATAGGAAATCAATCCGTTTAACTCGTCCTCCACATCGGTAAGCTCGGTATATACGGATGCACAGAGCCCCTTCTTTTTTGCAGGGATGATTTCCTTTTCATACAGATTTTGATAGGCTTTCAGCTATTTTCTAAAGTAAACATGCAGGCTTTTTATCTCACCTATCTTTTGGTCATGCCACCCGCTGGCGTGATCAATGGTGCGGGTTTTATCCAATTTTAAAATGTGGCGCACAGCATTGCCCGCATCAAACTGTCCCCATCCTTCGTTGAACGGTACCCACATCGCAATTGAAACAACATTGTACAAATGATTGACCATCTCTTCAAGCTCTGCGTAGTATTGCCTGCGTCCCTTATCATCTTCCCGGGCAAACCATTTGTAATGATTATCCCTGAGATTGATTCCGGTTATCAGCGGAGCGGTAATTATCACATTGTTGTACCTGCCGCCGCCGTTCATCATATCCTGCCACACCAGCATGCCAATTTTGTCGCAGTGGTAATACCAGCGCAGGGGCTCTATTTTGATGTGCTTGCGCAGCATGTTGAACCCCATATCCTTTGCCGTTTGAATATCAAATACCATTGCTTCATCGGACGGAGCGGTATACATACCGTCGCTATAATAGCCCTGGTCCAGCAGGCCGTTGTGAAAATACAGCTTGTTGTTCAAAAACAACCGCTTTACTCCGTCACCATCCGTGCCGACCGAAAATTTTCGCATCCCGAAATAACTCTTTACATGGTCTTCACCCATAGTAATAAACAAATCATACAGACGAGGACATTCCGGTGTCCATGGGATAAACTGCGGCATCGGAATTTTAACCGGTTTGTTGGATGAAAAAGAAACCTCGGTTTGCTCCACTTTCGCGCAGCAAAGATGTGAACTGTCCGAAACAACAGTCACCTCCACTGCGCTTTCATCAAAAAGCGGGGTTATGCGCAGGCTGCTTATATAATCCTTTGGTACGCTCTCCATCCAGACTGTCTGCCATATGCCGCTCTGTGCCGTATACCATATGCCACCCCGCTTGCTGCTCTGTTTCCCGCGGGAATGATAGCTTGTATCGGTGTAGTCCCTCACCTTTACCACAATTGTGTTTTTATCGGCCAGGCACGAGGTAATGTCCGCACTGAAAGGAGTATAGCCCCCTACATGTGAGCAAACTTCTTTCCCGTTGACATAAACGGTTGCCGTCTGGTCTACTGCGCCGAAATGCAACAGCACCCTCCCTATAATAAAATCCGGAGGCAGCTTAAAGCAGCGTCTGTACCATAATATCTGATCCGGCAAAAGTGAGCGTATCACACCGCTGAGTTCACACTCCGGTGAAAACGGGACAAGGATATCTCCGTCGAATCTGTCAGGAAACTTATCGCTCTCGGTAATTGCATATTGCCATACTCCGTTTAGATTGATGTAACTGTCCCTTTCCATCTGCGGCCGCGGATATTCGGTTAAAATATTATTTTTATCAAGATTTTCTCCCCATTTTGTTTTCATTTGGCTCTCTCCGTTTCAATATATAAATCGGAATCACTATAAACAATAATGCCACAGCCGCTGCGAGAAAAATTGACGGCGTCGGCACATTTTTTACAACACCCAAATCCATATATGTGCTATTGCTGTTTTTGATAACCGCAGCGCCTATATATGGGCCGATTACCATCGGAAGCAGAACCGCAAAAATCATACGTATTCCCTGAAAATGCCCGACTTTATCAGTTGGCGTATAATCCCGGATAGTTGCGGAAAGACAAGCTGTAACCAGCATATACCCCGACATCATAACCGAGCCTGCGATTATAACAGCAACTTCCGACCTTACAAAAAACATGCCAATCAATCCTGCCAGCATAACAGAAGCCGCCGGAAGAACAAATTTCAGTTTGCCGACCTTATCGATAAAATTGCCGCCTGCCACGCTGACAAGAGAAGCTATAATCAGCACGATGCCGAGCACAATTGCGTAAGAATTGAGCTTCAGGTAATTTTGCATATAGATAATCAGATAAGGAAAGAAAACTTGGACAGAAACTGAAAACAGGCCAAATGCGCATAACGCAAGATAAAGGGGCTGCTCTTTCCGTATAACATCAGGCTTAAAACCATAGACTAGATTCTTAAAGAAAGCGCCTTTCCTTTTCTCTGTAACCTTATCCTTTAACAGGAAAATCGCAAGCACACCCGTCGATGTCACCGCAGCGCCAAAGATAGTGAAAAATTCCATCCATCGTCCCTGCTGCGTCATAGAATCAAAAGCGCCGAAAATAATCAGCATTGAAATGAGCGGTAGGACTGCAAGCACCGATTCCACTTTCCCGCGGTTTTCACTGTTTGTGACATCGGTTATATAGGCGTTGAAGGCCGCATCGTTGGCTGTGGAGCCAAAGAAGGTCATAATACAGTCCATAACCACCACAAGTACCGCAGCCGTTACAACAGCATTCGCGGCAGGAAACCACACGGCAATGTTTTTTACATTTATAAACCCAAACGCCATTGTTGAAAAGCCCCACAGTATGTAGCCAGTGCAGATGAACACCTTGCGCCTGGAGAGCTTGTCAGACAGCGCCCCCATCAGCAGGGTGGTCAATGTTGCGGTGACGGCACTGGCGGCAACCATTGAGGCAATATAGTTGGGATCGGTTGAGATAGTATTGTAAAGGAATACATTGAAATACATATTTTCGATTGTCCATGCAAATTGGCCTACCAGACCAATAATAATAAATGATGCCCATATGCGTTTTGTCAGTTTAACCATAATATCCCCCTTAAGCTTATTATAATTTCTCTTATATCCCTTTATACTTATACACAACCATTCCTCTTGGAAAATAATCATAGGGCTTTTTATAAATTGTGTAGTATTTTTTATCCCATATATCATGCGAATTTCGCTCAATCTTGAAGTCACTGTAGAGTTCGGAATGTTCAATTTCAATTATATCAACCAATAACTTACCTTTTACTTCGATTCGCAATATGAGTTTATGTTATTTTGAGCACTCATTCGCCAGATTCAAGTTTTGTAAGTTCTAAGGTCAGCAGCCTTGATAATCCAAGAGCTTTTGAAACTTATCTTAGCTCAGACAATCAAAAGCTCTAAGGATTCTCTTCGGCAGCAAAGCCAAGAACTTATCAAAACTTTCATAATGCTCATTCGTTGATCAAAATAACATAATTCTATTTATGGCTGATCCCAAATTACGAATTGAAGGTAAATATAAAACCAGCAGGTATGGGTGTATATTTTATATAATCTTTATACACACGTATGTATTTTATTTTAATAAATAGAGTTTTTTATGGTAATATATATCTATAGGCGAACATATATTTGCCCGCTGTTTTTCAACATTTTAGGGCCGAGGTGGTACAAATGTCTTTAAGGTTTATTTATGGAAGGGCAGGGTCCGGAAAAAGCCATTTTTGTTTTCAGGATATGAAGTCCAAATTGGAAAAGGGCGAAAATGATCTGATACTTTTGGTGCCGGAGGATTTTTCATTTCAGGCAGAAAAGGATCTGCTGAATTTTATAGGCGAAAAGGGACTGCTGCATGCG
Source organism: Clostridiales bacterium (assembly GCA_030016385.1). NCBI lineage: Bacteria > Bacillati > Bacillota > Clostridia > Eubacteriales > Clostridiales bacterium. Next base: position 25,047 of record JASEJN010000024.1, read on the forward strand.
AGAGTCTTAAGCTTTAAGAGGATGGCATATATGGCATTTTCAATGATAGGCGGTTTGAATCGCAGCCATATCGATAACGCAGGGAAGGCTATGCTTATATACAGAATAATGGACGAATGCAAGGAAGGCTTTAAAGTATTCAAAAGGTCTGTAAAGATGCAGGGCTTTGTAAATACGATATCGGATATCATAACGGAACTTAAGACATATGATGTAGACCCCGGAATGTTGGAAAATGTGGCGAATAAAATCGATGATAATATATTAAAGGATAAATTACACGACATAGAGGTTATATATTCAGATTTTGAGGATACGCTTCATAAAAAGTACATAGATCAGGATGATGATTTGACTCTGCTTTCTCAAAAGCTCGATAAAAGCAGCCTGTTTGATGGGTGTGAGATATGGGTGGACGGTTTTTCCGTTTTTACACCGCAGCAGTATGATATACTGGGTAAATTATTAAAAAAGGCAAAAAGGGTAAATATCACCCTGTGCATGGATTGTAGCGGCGATGTGACGCCTGCAGGAACGGATGTATTTTTGCCGATTGAGAATATCGAAAAAAAGATGCTTGAGATTGCACGGGAAAACAATGTGCCCTATGATAATCCGGTTAAGCTAAACGATAAAGAAAGCTTCAAATTCAAGAACCATCCTGAGCTTTGCCATCTGGAAAGGAATATCTTTTCTTATCCATACAGTCGGTATCTGAATAAAACAAGTCATATAAGCATATTTAAAGCTGCAAGCAGGTATTCTGAGGTTGAAAACACGGCAAGGGATATCATATCACTTGTCAGGGATGAAAAATTCAGGTTCTGCGATATAGCGGTAGTGACAAATGACGTAGAAGGATATGAAAAATTGATAGGTGCGATATTTAAGGAGTACTCCATACCATATTTCCTCGATAAAAAAAGGGACATAGATATACACCCTCTCATAGTGCTGATACTTTCGGTTTTGGAGATACTGTCAAAAAAATGGGCATATGAGCCGGTGTTCAGATACCTCAAGACCGGTCTTTTAGATATAGACAGGGAAGATGTAGACATACTTGAAAACTACGTTTTATCCTCCGGGATAAGAGGTAAAAAGTGGACGGATGATAAGGATTGGAGCTTCTGGCCGGACTACGGTTATGAGGGCAGGGAACTGCCTGATGCAAAGGAAAGGCTTAAAAGGATAAATGATATAAGGTGGAAGATCGTACAGCCTATAGAAAGATTGGAAAATGATATATCGAAAGATAAAAGCGTAAGAAACATGTGCAGCTCGCTCTTCGATTTTCTATGTTCCATAGACATACCTGAAAAGATTGAAGGCATCATTGATAAATTTAAAAAAAGTGGAGAACTTGATCTGGCCGATGAATACAGCAAGGTGTGGAATATTGTAGTCGAGACTCTGGAGCAAAGCGTAGAGGTACTTGGCGATGAGGATATACAAATTGAGCAGTTTTCAAAAGTATTGTCTGCAGGGTTCGGAGAGTATAAGATAGGGCTCATACCGCCTTCTATCGACCAGGTGATGTTCGGAAATGTAAAGAACATAAAAAGCCATAATGTAAAGGCCCTGTACATAATAGGAGTGAACGACGGGATATTTCCATCGCCTAAGGTGAGCAAAGGAGTCCTAGATGACGGCGACAGGGAAGAGTTAAAATCCTTTGGAATCGAGCTTGCTCCGGGCAGCAGGGATAAGGCCTTTGACGAGCAATATCTTATCTATACTGCTTTCACGAGAACTGATAAGTATCTTAAAATAAGTTATCCTATTGCAGATCATGAAGGAAGATCCATGAGACCGTCGATAATAATATCGAGGCTCAAGAAGATATTTAAAAATATCACGGAATGCAGCGATGTTATACCTGATTATTCCGATGACTGCAGCCTGCGAATGGTGCAGAGCCCTGACCCGACGTTTAATGAGCTTGTACATAGGATCAGAAAATCCGCCGATATGGGTACCAACATAAATGGCATCTGGAGCGATGTCTACAACTGGTATATGAACAATAAGGAATGGAGGAATAAAACGGTCCGGGTGCTTTCAGGACTGACCTATAAAAATCAGGTGGATAACATAAAGGCTGAAAAAGTAAAAAACCTTTACGGAAAGAATTTGCACCTTAGCATATCGAGGCTTGAAAAATTTGCAGAATGCCCTTTTGCATACTTTATGCAATATGGCCTGAAAGCTAAAGAGAGGAAGATTTATGAGTTTAAGGCGCCGGATCTCGGAAGTTTTATTCATGAGGTGCTGGACCTTTTTTCAAAATATCTTGACGATAATAAAATAAACTGGAGGGACATCGAAAAAGATGGATGCGCAAGCATCATATCCAGAATAGTCGACGATACTGTAGAAAAAAGAGCAGGATCGATATTGTCGAGCTCTGCAAGGTATAATTATATAAAAGAAAAGCTAAAGAGGATAATTATAAGGGCGGTTATGCTCATATCTCTTCAGATTAAAAAAGGCGGGTTTAATGTGGTGGCACATGAAGTATCCTTTGAAAACGGCGGCAAATATCCGCCAATATCTATAGATCTGCCTTCGGGAGAAAAGGTAAGCCTTATAGGAAGAATAGACAGGGTGGATAGGTTTGAAGACGACGAAGGCATATATATAAGGGTCGTCGATTATAAATCCGGAAACAAGAAATTTGACCTTTGTGATATATACAATGGATTGGAGCTTCAGCTTCTTATATATATCGATGCGATACTCGAATATGCTTCAAAGAGAAGCAAGAAGCCTGTCTTCCCGGGAGGGATATTGTACTTTAAGATAGATGATCCCATTATCTCAACGGATAGCGATATGCCTCAGGACCAGGTTGAAAAAGAGATAATAAAAAGACTTAGAATGATGGGACTTGTGCTCTCTGATGTAAAAGTCGTGAGGGAAATGGACAGGGATATAAAAGGATGGTCCATAATAATACCTGCATCCATAAATTCTAAAGGAGGATTGGATTTGCGATCATCTGCGGCGACATTTGAGCAGTTTGAAGCATTAAGGGATCATGTAAAGAAGGAAATCGTTAAAATCTGTGAAGAAATGCTGAAGGGAAACATATCCATAGCTCCGTATAAGAAAGGAAAGGATATTCCCTGCAGTTTTTGCAGCTTTAAAGCGATATGCAGATTTGACCGTAACACTTATAATACGTACAGGATAATCGATAAGATCAAAAAAGATGAGATATGGGATTTAGTCATGAAAGAAGGTGGCAAAATTGAGATGGACACAGGAGCAGCAAAAAGCCATTGATACAAAGGGATGCAATCTCCTTGTTTCAGCCGCTGCAGGTGCAGGCAAAACTGCGGTTCTGGTTGAAAGAATAATAAAAATGATAACGGACGAGGAAAACCCTGTAGATATAGACAGACTTCTTGTGGTCACATTTACAAATGCAGCTGCATCTGAGATGAGAGAAAAAATAGGAAATGCACTAGAAAAGAAAATAGAAGAAATGCCTGATTCTAAAAGGCTTCAGAGGCAGATCGCCCTTATAAGCAATGCCAACATCATGACAGTACATTCATTTTGTCTTGAAGTTATAAGGAATAATTTTCATAAGATAGATTTAGATCCGGCATTTAAGGTGGCGGACAGCACTGAATGTGTGCTTTTAAAGCAGGAAGTGCTGGATGAGATGTTTGATGAAAGATATGAAAGGGTCCCCTCGGATTTTGAATTTTTGAGTCTTGTAGACTGTTATGGCGGATCGAAGGGTGACAGCAAGCTCATGGATATGGTTTTAAGGCTTTATGAGTTTTCACAGAGTCAGCCATACCCTAAAGAATGGCTTTATGATGCGGCGGAAATGTTCAATGTCGATGACGGCTTTGATTTTGGGTCTTCGCCATGGGCAGGAATTATCAAGGATGATTTTCTTATAGAGCTTGATGGGATTTGCAAAAATATGGAAAATGCAGAAAAGCTTTTGAATAATGATAGAGAACTGGGACCTTATCTTGACGTGGTTTCATATGAACTTGAAAATATAAAAAGAATAATAAGGTGCTGTGGCAGTTCGTGGGACAGCTTTGTCAAAGAAGTATCGGCGTTTGATTTTAAAAAGCTTCCGCCGATTAGAAAGGGCAGCGCTGATATAAAGGAAGAGGTTAAAGGGATAAGAAAAGCTGCCAGGGAAGAGATAAACGGCATAAAAACCATGCTGAAATCAACCGGCAGAGGGGATATCGGCTCCAAGATGCAAAAGCTGTATCCTCTTATGAAAAGCTTTGCAGGTCTTGCTTCGGAGTTTGGCATAAGGTACAGGGAAAAGAAAAAGGCGAAGGGCATAATTGATTTCGATGATATAGAGCATTTCGCCATAGATATATTGACCGAGAAAAGAGATGGCAGGGTTGTGCCGTCGGATGCCGCTTTGAAGTATCGGGAAAAATTTGAAGAAGTCTTGATAGATGAATACCAGGACAGCAACATGGTACAGGAGCTCATATTATCGATGGTATCAAAGAAAGATAGCGATGCCCCGAATTTGTTTATGGTAGGTGACGTCAAGCAAAGCATATACAGATTTCGTCAGGCAAAACCGGAACTTTTCCTGCAAAAATACAATACATATAAAGATACTGGTAAAAACAGGAAAATACTTCTTAACAAAAATTTCAGGAGCAGAAAAGAGATACTGAGTGCCGTAAATTATATATTCGAATGCATAATGTCCGAAAACGTAGGCGAGATAGATTATAATGAAAACGAAATGCTAAATCCGGGGGCGGAATATAAAGAGCTCGATGATAAAGAAGGAACATGCGGAGGCCCTGTTGAGGTTCATATTATAGAAACTGAAAAAAGCGGGGAAGATACACCAAATGCCGATGACGAGGAGGATATAGACGGCATACAACTTGAGGCAAGGATGGTATCCAAAAGGATAAATGAGCTGGTGGGAAGCAATTTTGTGATTTTTGATAAAGATGAAGATCGCTACAGAAATGTTGAATACAGGGATATAGTAGTGCTAATGCGTTCAACTGCATATTCGGCGCCTGTTTTTTTAGATGAGATGAATCAAAGGGGAATACCTGCATATTCTGATGGAGGCGGCGGTTATTTTGAAGTTGCAGAAGTTCAGACCATAATATCTCTGCTTCAGATTATAGATAACCCCATGCAGGATATACCACTTCTTTCCGTTTTAAGATCGCCTATTCAGGCATTTAATGCGGATGAACTTATCGATATAAGAAATGCGGATAACAGAAGAACATTTTATGAAGCGTTAAAGGCAAAATCCGAAATGAATGACGGTCCTCTGTCGGATAAAGTACGCATTTTTTTAGGAAGGCTCGACAAGTGGAGAGATTTGTCCAGCAGGATGCCCATATCGGAATTTATATGGTATCTTTACACTGATACAGGTTATTTTGCATATGCAGGAGCCATGCCGGCAGGAGAACAGAGGCAGGCAAACCTTCGAATACTCTTTGAAAGGGCAAGACAGTTTGAAGAGACAAGTTTTAAAGGGCTTTTTAATTTTATAAATTTTATAAACAAGCTCAAGGTGAGCAGAGGTGATATGGGAAGTGCAAAAGTCCTCGGAGAAAATGAAAATGTCGTAAGGATAATGAGCATACATAAAAGCAAGGGGCTTGAATATCCTGTTGTGTTTGTCTGCGGTCTGGGCAGAAAGTTTAATACAAGAGATCTGAACGAGAGCATACTCTTTCATCAGGATTTAGGTTTCGGACCGGATTTTGTCGATCCTGAAATAAGACTTTCATATCCGACGATAATAAAACATGCGATTCGAAAAAAGATGAAACTTGAAAATTATTCTGAAGAGATGAGGATACTTTATGTCGCATTTACCAGGGCAAAAGAGAAGCTTATTATAACGGGAACTGTCGGAAATTATGAAAAGGCGCATGCACGCTGGTCGGAAGGTGTAGATTACCCGGGAAATAAGGTACCGACATATCAGGTTTTAAAAGGTACAAATTTTTTTGACTGGATATGTCCGGCGCTGCTTAAAAATAGTTTAGTTAAAGCTTTAAAAGGCACCGACAGGATTGAAGTTGCGATTCCGGGATTGTGCGGTGAAAAGTCAAAATGGAGCATAAAACTGTGGAAGAGGGAGGAAGCCATTAAAGTAAATGAAGGTGCAATGGAGAATGTCGCCGCCGGAACCGATGAGCTGCAGGAGGGGCAGTACTATGGTGAAGTATCGAGGCGATTGGGTTTTGAATATCCATTTGGTATTTCCTCAAAGTTGCCTGCCAAGCTTTCGGTTACAGAGCTTAAGGATATGTTTATAAGCTCTATGGAGGATGAATATACGCGGAATATTTTTGTACCTCCCCTTATAAAAAATCCTGCGTTTATGGAAGATAAAAAGAAGGCTTCAGCGTCCGAAAGGGGCACTATAATGCACCTTGTAATGCAGCATATGGATATCGACCATATTCCGACCATAGATGATGTACATCGAAAAATGGATAAAATGGTAGATAGCGAGCTTATGACAGAAGAACAGGCGTCATATGTAGATGCCGAAAGGATAGTACATTTCTTTCAAACCTCCCTTGGGCAGAGAATGGTTAAATCGGGGAAGGTATATAGAGAAACTCCATTTTATATAAAAGTTAAGAGCACTGAAATATATAATGATCTTCCGAAGGAGTATGAAGATGAATATATAATAGTTCAGGGAATCATCGACTGTTATTTCGAAGAGGATAACAGTCTGGTACTTATAGATTACAAGACTGATTATGTGCCGGAGGGCGGCATGAATAATATAAAGGACAGGTATTCGGTGCAGATAGAATATTATAAAAAAGCCCTCGGAAGGCTTACGGGGAAAACCGTGAAGGAGAAATATATCTACCTTTTCTATAACGGAAATATTATAGAGTTTTAAATCTTGAAATAATTTAGGGGCTTATAACCATCTTCGATTGGTAATATGAGCTTGTGTTATTTTGAACACTCATTCATTGCTCGAAATAACATAATCCCATTTATGCCTGATTTCAAATTACAAATTAAAGTTATATGCATAAATATTCATACGGCAGGGAGCATTTTTTACATTTGAAGAAATATTTGAAATATTCTTTAAATAGCTTTAATGCATCCCGTAGGGCGCGATTGGAGGTAAAAACATGAGAATACTTCATACATCGGACTGGCATCTCGGGAAAACCTTGGAAGGTTTTTCAAGGATTGAGGAGCAGGAAAAATTTATAGATGAGCTTATAGGAATAGTAAGAGATAAGAAAATAGACCTTGTGCTTATAGCAGGGGATATATATGATACGTCAAATCCTCCTGCCAAAGCCGAGAGTCTATTTTACAGAGCGATAAAGGGAATTACTGAAGATAAAAAAAGGGGGATTATCATAGTTTCAGGAAACCACGATAATCCCGAAAGGCTTGTTGCACCAAGTCCCCTTGCATCAAACGAGGGCATAATTTTGCTTGGTACGCCGAGGTCTGTCATAAATAAGGGCAAGTACGGCTGCATGGACGTTGTGGATTCGGGTGAAGGATTTATTGAGATTGAGCTTAAAGGAGAGAGGGCAGTAATAATAACTTTGCCATATCCCAGTGAGAGGAGATTAAATGAAGTATTTTCCGATGAATTCGATCAGAGGGAAAATCAGAGAAGCTATTCCGAGCGGGTCGGGGAGCTTTTTTGCAAACTGCAGGAAAAATACAGGGATGATACTATAAACCTCGCCATATCGCACATATATATCAAAGGCGGTAAAACATGCGATTCTGAAAGGCCTATAGAACTTGGAGGGAGTTTTGCAGTAGGAGCCGACAAGCTTCCCCAAAAGGCGCAGTACATAGCTCTAGGGCACCTGCACAAACCCCAGCGGATAGAGTATAACGGACTTAACATAATGTATTCGGGCTCTCCCCTGCAGTACAGCAAAAGCGAAATAGATTATGCCAAAAGCGTATACATAATAGATGTTAAAGCAGGGCAAAAGCCAAAAATCGAAAGGGTATATCTTAAGAACTATAAGCCTATAGAGGTGTGGAAATTCAACAGCATAGAGGATGCTATAGAAAGGTGCAGAAATGATGGTAAAAGAAATATATGGGTATATATTAAAATAAAAACCGACAGGGTTATAACCCCGTCGGAAATGAAGGAAATGAGGGATTTGAGGCCGGATATATTGGAGATACAGCCGGATGTAGACGGGACGGATGAGGAGGCTGCAATCTCCAAAGATATGAGCGAAAAAAGCATGAAGGAGCTTTTTGAGGAGTTTTACAGGAGCAGAAGGCAGATGGAACCTTCGGAAGAACTCATAGATCTTTTCCTGAAAGTCATACAAAAGGAAGGTGATGAGGATGAGACCTTTAAAACTCAGGCTAAAGGGGCTTAACAGCTATACAGAGGAACAGGTTATAGATTTTGAAAAGCTTACCCAAAGAGGTCTGTTTGGAATATTCGGCCCAACGGGGAGCGGAAAATCATCGATACTTGATGCTATGACTCTTGCATTATACGGTGAAATCTCGAGGGGCACAAGGGAATTTATAAATACGGATATGGACGAGCTTTTCGTAAGCTATGAATTCGAAATAGGTCCAAAATCCGATAGGAAAAAATATATAGTTGAAAGGCATCTAAGACGGGATAAGACAGGCAAAGGGTGCAAGACGGACAGAGCCCTGCTGAGCGATGTTTCAGGAGGGCATAGGGATGTAATATGTGAAAAGGTAAGGGATGTCGATGAAAAAATAAAAGAAATAATAGGTTTAAGCGGAGATGATTTTACCCGCTCGGTGGTTCTTCCCCAGGGAAAGTTCAGTGAATTTTTAAAGCTTAAGGGACTTGAGAGGAGGAGAATGTTGGAGAGGATATTCCGCCTTGAAAAGTATGGAAGCAAGATGACTGATAGGATAAGGTCCTATGAAAAAGAAAACAGGACTAAATTTGACACGGTGTCAGGGCAGCTAAGCAGGTATGATAATATAACCGAGGATGGGTTAAAGGAGAAAATGGCAAAGCTCAATACGCTGACATCGGAGATAGAAAAACTTAAAGCTCTAAAGTGCGAGCTTGATAAAAAGTATGAGGAATACAAGGATATATGGGACCTTCAGGAGGAGCTTGCACTCTATAAAAAGAAACTACAGGAGCTTGTGGATGTGAAAAAGCAGATGGATGAAAAAAGAAGGATGCTGAAATATGCAAAATCTGCAATTACAGTAAAACCATTTGCGGATGATATTAATGAAACGTCATCGAAAATTAAAAGGAGTGAAACACGCATACCGCGTATCCACAGGGAGATTGCGGATATATCAAAAGAACTTGAGAAAATAGAAAAGCGATATAATGATGCATATGAAAAAAAAGAAAAGGAACTGCCGGGACTCATTGAAAAAGAATCAAAGCTTAAGCAGGCCATTGAAATCCATAAGGAGATTGAAAACCTCGAATCCGAAAGGCAGAAGCTTCGGAATGTTTATAGTGAGAAAATAAACAGCATAAATTCTCTGTCAAAGGATATAGAAGATTTGCTGAAAGATAAAAAAACTGCACAGGATCTGGTAAGTACATATGAGCAAAGGATAGACGAAATAAAAGTCGATCCTTTATACAGGGAAAAAGTATCGAAGCTTTATGAAACTGAGAAAGATTATATCGATTTAAGTAAAAAAGTAGAAGAAAAGGGCAAGAAAATAAAAGAGCTCAAGGAAAGCATTCAAAAGTTAAAAAGGGAATACGCTGAAACCATAAGAGATAGAGATAATATTTATAAAACTATTTCGAATCTGGAACAGGAAAAGACTGAACTTTTATCAAATTGTCCAGGGGATAACACAACCCTTTTGAATAAAAAAGATTTTTTATCGGAATACAAGGTCAAGTTAAACGAAGCCTTGGAAAATGATAAAAAAAGAGATCAGCTTCAAAAATCATTTCATGATGCCGATAAAAAGAAATGCGATATTGCCTTGAAAATTGATGAGCTAAGCAGGAAATTGTCGGAATACAACAGTGCTTATGAAAACATATTAAAAGATATTGAAACAGGTGAGAAAAAGAATATCGCAGGCATGCTTGCAGGGCAAATCAAAGACGGAGAGCCTTGTCCCGTATGCGGCTCCATACATCATCCGAATATTGCTGAGAAAATAGATTCTAAATTGCTGGATGATAAATATAAGGCAAGGGATTTGCTTAAAGAAAAAATAGATAAAAAAACAGATATCCTTTTATCTTTAAAGGGAGATCTTGCAGGTGCCATAAAAGAAGAAAATGTGGTGCAGGAAGAATTAAAAACTGTATCGCAAAAGCTAAATGGACTAAATATAGAGATTCTGAAGGAAACTTTTGAAAGATATGAGTCTGAATTTGAGGCCTTAAAAAAGTCAGTTGAAAAATGGAATCAGGATAAAGCGGATATCGAAAACAAATTAATTGCGGGAAATAAAGAAAAGTCATCGATAGATGCAAGGGAGGCAAGGCTTTCTGAGGGCCTTAAAAGGGACGGGGCATCGTTAAGCGAAATTACAGGTGAATCAGATCGATTGAGGGAAAGGTTCAATATTGTCTTTCAATCTTATATGAAGGCTAAAGAAGAGCTGAATGTTGAAAATATCGAAATGGAGATCGAAAAGATAAACGGATTTTCAAGGGAAGAGAACACGCTCAGAAAAAAGATAAAGTCTATAGGTGAAAAGATAAATCTATATGAGAAAAAAAAGGAAGAGATTGAAATCAGGAGAAACGACCTGTCCCTTGAGAAAGCAAAGATTGAGGAGAGCGGAAAGGTAAAAAGAGAAGTAATAGACAGGGATATGTTAAAGTTTAATGAGCTTTCCGAGGGCAGGGAGCCTTTATCATATAGAGAATATGTAATAAATCTTATGGAAAGGATAAAATCCGAAGAGGCGGCTTTAAAACAGGAACTCAAGGTTAAAAGAGATGAAAAACAAAAGATGCTTGACGAGAGAATAAGCGAAGAAAAGAATCTTCGGACTCTTAAAGAGCTTTTTGATGAACAGCATGAAAAACTTACACATTATTTGGATGAGTATGGTTTTGAAGATGCGAAAGATGCATTGAATCATATCGTTGCAAAGGATGAGATGGACGCCCTTGAAGGCGAGATTAAATCATATGATGACGGATTGAATATCGCATTGAGCAATGTTAATAGAGTTTTAAAAAGGCTCGGACAAAAAAGCATAGATGATGAAATGTGGGACGGAATAAATAAAAAAAGAAAAGAAAGCGAATATGAAATCGAAGAAAGAACAAAGCTTATGGCAGGGGTACAAAATGAGATATCGCACATGAAAAAAGAGCTTGAAGAGGTAAATATATTAAGCAGTGAAAAAAAGAAAATCGAGCATACTTTAGATCTTTTGAATGATCTCGATAATCTTACCCAGGCAAATAGATTTGTGGAATTCGTATCCACAAGCAGGCTTAAATATATCGCAATCGAAGCATCAAAGAGGCTGAAGGATATAACATCCGGAAGATACGCCCTTGAACTTGACGATAACTGCGACTTTGTGATGAGGGATGATTTTAACGGCGGAGTGAGGAGGGCTGTCGATACGCTTTCCGGAGGCGAAACATTTTTAACGTCCCTTTGCCTTGCCCTTGCCCTTTCATCCCATATACAGCTGAAAGGAAGCGCGCCCCTTGAATTTTTCTTTCTTGACGAGGGTTTCGGAACTCTGGATAACGAACTTTTGGAAACCGTTATGACATCTCTTGAAAAGCTTAGGAGCGACAGGTTAAGCATAGGAATAATAAGCCATGTAGAAGAGCTAAAAAACAGGGTGCCTGTAAAGCTTATCGTAACTCCTGCAAGGCCCGGGGGCGGAGGCACAAAAGTGCAAATTGAATACAGCTAAAGGCTGATAAACGTTTAGATTCTACAAAACAAAAAGATTTTTGAAAAAACTATTGACAAATTACAATAGTGTAATTATAATAAAATTGTAATCGATACAGAATAGAAATTAAAACATAGTTGTAGTGATTACAGTAATCAATTATTAACATGGAAGAAGGACAACCGATGAACCCTTCAAAGCTGAATATTCAGGAATATTTAAGAGGGCACGGTATCAAGCCGTCGATACTCAGGACAAAAGTGCTTGAATATCTATTGAAATACAGAAGTCATCCGACAGTCGATGAGATATATAAGGCGCTTTCAGATGAGATACCTACGCTTTCAAAGACAACAATATATAACACTTTGAATTTATTTGTACAGAAAGGGATAACGCAGGTCATCGTTATCGAAGAGAATGAAACGAGGTATGATGCCGATACCAGCGTCCATGGGCACTTTAAATGTCAGCAATGTGGAAAGATCTATGATGTAAGTGTGGACATATCAGGAATGAAGGTTCAGGGGTTGGACGGATTTCAGGTAAAAGAAAAGCATATTTACTTCAAAGGTATTTGCAAAGAATGCCTTAAAAATAATCTTTAATTTTGGGAGGAATCTATCATGAAAAAGTTTGTATGTTCAGTATGCGGTTATGTATATTATGGAGAAAAGCCGCCTGAGAAGTGCCCGCAGTGTGGCGCACCCGCAAGCAAGTTTGTTGAAAAGACAGATGATGAAGGTTCAAAATGGGCTGATGAACATAAAATAGGCGTTGCAAAGGGATTGGATCCGGAAGTTGTTGATGGATTAAAGGCTAATTTCACAGGAGAATGCTCGGAAGTTGGAATGTACCTTGCAATGAGCAGGCAGGCTGACAGGGAAGGTTATCCCGAAGTCGCTGAAACATATAAGAGGGTTGCTTATGAGGAAGCAAATCATGCATCAAGATTTGCAGAACTTTTAGGAGATGTCGTATTTCCCGATACAAAGAAGAATCTCGAAATAAGGGTTGAGGCAGAGCGTGGCGCATGCAAGGGCAAAAAGGATCTTGCAACGAGGGCAAAACAGCTTGGATATGATGCTGTACACGATACCGTACACGAAATGTGCAAAGATGAAGCAAGGCATGGCGCAGCGTTTGAAGGATTGCTGAAAAGATATTTCGGCGGGAAATAATTTATATACACACCTATTCATGGCCTAGGTCATGTGTGGTTCAAGATAGATAAAAGTACAGATGAATAAAGGGTTAAAGCACAAGCACAAAAATTGCGGCTCGATTTAAGCCGCAATTTTTGTGCTTGTTGATAATGGGGACGGTTAACAAAACTAGCACAATTAACAGAAAGGTGCAAAAAGTTGTTAACCGTCCCCACTGTTTTAAAACGGAATTTATGTATTTTTAAAGAGTCCTTAATATAAATTCCAAAGAACTTAACAAATGGCATTTAGAATAAAGGTATAAAAATTGTAAAGGAGTGAATTATTAGAATGCGAAGGAAAATAGTATCTTTATGTTTAGCCTTGGTTTTGGTATTTCCTTTGATATTTTCAAGCAAAGCTAACGCGGCATCGATTTATGATCAGACGGAAATTGATGCAAACCTCAATTCATCTGCAACACCCGATCATATCGTGCTTTCATGGACAGGTGATCCAACCATAACCCAATCCATAACATGGAGAACCATAGGAACAGTTGAAACCGGCGAAGTACAGTATAGAGAGAAAGGAAGCTCAAGTTTCAAAGAAGCTGTGGCGACAAAAAGTCCATTGACAACAATTGACGCAGATAATCCACCTAAAGCAACTGTTAACATTTTCAGGGTGACAGTAACCGGACTCAAACCGGGAACAACATATGAATACAAAGTAGGCAGCGGACAAAATTTCAGTGAGATAAACACTTTTAAGACTGAAGCAAGCAATACAAATAAATTTAAATTTATAGTATTTGGGGATTCACAGAGCGGAAATGCAGCAAAGCCTATATATTCGCCGTGGCATGATACGGTACAAAAGGCGTTTGCCCAGAACAAGGACGCTAGCTTCGTAATAAGCCTTGGCGACCTGATAGAGCAAGGACAAAGTTATCAGCATTGGAACAATTGGTTTGCAGCTGCAAAGGGAGTAATAGATAATATACCGGAAATGCCTGTGCAGGGCAATCATGAAACATATGTACCTAATGACGGTTCTACAAAGCCTGTGTACTTTATAAACCAGTTCAGTGTTCCAAGCAATGGGCCTTATGGCTTCAAAGGGCAGACTTATTCATTTAATTATGGGAATACTCATTTTGTAGTGCTTGACAGCCAGGAAGATGAAGAAGCTCCAAATGACGATTCATTCCTTAAAGCACAGGCTCAGTGGCTGGATAATGATCTTGCAAAGAACAGCCAGAAATGGACGATAGTTTCATTCCATAAGACTCCATATTATATTAAGAAGACAAGAAACAACCCGGCGGTAAAGGATATATTCACGCCGATAGTTGAAAAACATCATGTAGATATTGTATTAAACGGGCATGATCATGGAGTTGCAAGGACTTATCCTATAAACGGAGGGAAATATTATACAGATTATTCCAAAGGTACAGTTTATTATGTTACTGGAAGAAGCGGAAACAAATCTTATACAGACCTTAATAAAAAGGTTTGGGATGCTGCATTCATAGATGCTCAGGATAGCCCAACATATGAAGTGGTCGATATTGACGGTGGTAAACTTTCAATAAAGTCTTACAAGTATAATACATCGAATTATTCAACACCTACATTAATAGATACCCTTACAATAGATAAAGACAACCCCGCAAACAGTACGGCTTTAAAAATAAATAGGAGCGAGAATACACAGCTTGCAATAGCAGGCACGTTGCAGGAAGGATATAATGTAACTGTTGTAAACAATAAAGCATATATTGATCCGGCATTGATAGCAAAGTATTATGGCGGGACATACGATGCAAATTCATTGAAATTGACTGTAAATAACAAAGACTATGTATATACAAAGGCAGATCTTTTAAATAATGACAGTTCAAAAGTAAATCTCGATGCGATTTATAAATCGGGCATAGACGCAAGTTATAATGATGCAATAAATACCGTCCTCGTCGACATCACGGGAAGAGTAGATGCTACAGGTTTTAAAGGATTCACAATCGGTCAGGTTGAAAATAACAACCCACCTAGCAACAATCCTCCGAGCAATAATCAGCAAAACGGCAATCAACAAAACAATAATCAGCAGGATCTGCCCAAAACAAGTAGCTCGTCAAATGCGGGTTTATATGTTGTATTAGGTATACTTCTTTTGGCAACAGGATTATGTTTAAACATTAAACTAAAAAAAAGAACCAATTAAGCCAAAAGTAAAATGAACAATTGAATAGGAGTAGAAAGTAGAAGTTAAAGTTTTGGAGTTGTTGTTGAAGGGACGGTTAACAAATATTTCGCATCTATCAAAGTTATAGATAAAATTGTTAACCGTCCCTATTTTAGGAGGCGGTCGTGTGAAAATCGTAACCTGGAGTAAAAGGCATATCGATATTCTGCTTATTATAGCAGGGGTGTCCGTTATTGTTTTTTCCATGTATTTGATACTAAAGCCTTGGATATATCAAAATGTAACACTTAAGAGGAATGTGAAAGCAGCCGAAAGTAGGCAGGCAGTAGATAGTGAGGATACTTCTCCAAACTCGAAGAATGTAAACAGGTTATTGTTGAATGATTACGATTCTAAAGTCATCAAAAGAGGAGAATATAAAAGCGGCATGATGACTATAGATATACCAAAACTTGGCATACATGCCGGTGTGATAAATGGGACTACAACTAAAGATCTTAAGCTCGGGCCCGCTCTGTTTGAAATAAGCCCCCTTCCGAATGTAACAGGTGGGAATGTATGTATAGCAGCCCACAGGGATAGGTGGTTCAAAGCAATTGACAAGCTCAATAAGGATGATGAAATAATACTTACTCTTAGCGGCAAAAAATATGTGTATAAAGTAGAGAAGATATTTATAGTCGCTAAAAATGATTGGTCTGTGACGCACAATACCGGATATAGTGCATTGACTCTTGTAACATGTATCTCAGCTACCAATTCGGAAAAGAGGATTATATTGAGGGCAAAGCTTGGGACAAGTTAATGCTTAGCCTCATGCTTGATTTTTTTAAGTTTCGCTAAATTGCAATTGCATTAAACTAATGAAATATCTAAATATCTGCTATATTCCATAATCTGCCATAAAAGTGATATAATTTATCATCAAAATAAAAATGGTTGGCTAAAATGGTGTGAAGATAATCATGACGAAATATGCAGGGAATATCTTCATAGAATACAAAACAATATAAATACACAATGTTTTTTCGGTGATTGGGTTAATTTTAGAGGATATAGTGATGTAGGATATTATTTGGGCTGCGAGTTTATCAAAGGCATAAGCAATAATTACTCGACTAAAGAACTTGCTGATCTTAAAATGAAAGAACTTGAAGTTTTATTAACCAATTATTTAAAAAGTTATTGATTATATAATACATCGAAAATCTAGGAAATATTGAAATAATAATAATGTTATGCTAAAATTATGTAAAATATATAATATGTGGAGGTGATATAACGAAAAAGTCTAAATCTCTTTTATCGCTTCTCGTAGTATTAATTTTAACTCTCAGCTTTAGTACAGTCTCATATGCAAAAACATATACACTTAGCACGTTCACCACACAGTCAAAAAATGTAACACTCAACAATGCAAACGAACAGCAAATTATTTCCCATAGATTAGTTCTTTGCCCCGAGTGCGGAATTGATCATATATTTAACACATCAAGTTATACAGACTGGTACTATACAGGACATTCATACATATGGAAAAGAATCAAGACCGTAACATATAAATGCGGTTATTGCAGTTATGGATGGACAAGCACATATGAAGAAACAGAAGAGCGTCATATTTCTACTTTATAAAAAAACAGCCAGAACAAAATTTGGTATGTTATACTTTTCTCATATAGCATACCAAACTTTGTTTATCAGATCAGCTTTTGGCTAAATTAATTTTTTGCCTGCTCTATAAAGATCCTATATGTTTATATGCGCATAGTTCCAAATATCCCGCTCTATGCAGACATTCAGTCCGCGACATCTTGATGGCTCAAGATTGTACTTTTGATAAAGCTCTGCAAAAAGATTTTTGACTTTTTTATAATATTCAATTCCTGGAGTCTGCATGGTATTATTAACAGGTCTGCCCATCGGCATCCATACTGATGCAGTTGGAATTATGCCACGCTCCGCAAGATATGTTGCGCCTTCTTTAAGGGTTTCAAATCCCTCAATCCCGATAACAAAGTTTGAAAATGCTTTTCCAACGCCGTAATTTCTACTGATGTATTCTAATGCTTCTAAGTGTCTTTTACGGGTTGTTAAATCGATCTTGCCGGGTGTAACTTTTTTAGCAAGCTCTTCATCCCACAGTTCAAGGCTGCAAGCAATTTTACTTGCGCCAAGCTTAAAGTATTCATCTATTATAGACAAATCTTTCGGCGGAGTAATATAGAGCAAAATATCACCTTTGATATTTTCCCGGCCAACATATTTGTTAATAGCTTCTAAATACGAGGCAATATAAGAGTGCTCTTTTTGTGAATCAAAAGTTGAACCACCAGTGATTTGAATACTATTACAACCTACATTTTCAACAGCATATTTCACGATCTCTGCCATATCAGCAGGATTTACGGGTTTAGGCAGCGGCTTTTTCTTTCTGGCAAGTGTTTCAAAATAACCTCCGGAAAAACAAAATTCACACGGTTTCCCAGCAAATGCGTACTCACAAGGCCACAAACATTGAAAAGCAACCCAATCCACACCTTGTAAAACTGCGTTGCCTATAAAAGGTAACCCTAAAGATGTCTTTTGAAAATAAAAATCACTTTTGGGTGGAAAGCTCACGAAATCTAAAAAAATATCCTTATAATATAATGCCGGTTTACTGTTGAATATCTTCAGGGAAAACGGAGTTTCCAGTTCAGAAGCATATTTTAAAAGTTTTAAATTATCCCATGATAAAATACCTGTGAGATACTTCAAGTGAAAACCCATATCAGTAAGCTGCACGATTGTTCCATCAGACAGTATCATACAATTACACATCAAGGGATTTATTCCCAAACGATTTGTCTTTGTAAATTTTTTATAAACTTCTTTTGCAACTTTGACACCTTTGCTGACAACTAAGCATTTTAGATCGATAGAGTCTATTTCAGTATTAAAAATATTGTATTTATTCAAGTTAAATCACCCGATAATAATTATACCAAAAAAAGAGAATACATAAAAACATTTATACATCATACAGGTGGGCTTTTGTATAAGTCACAGTATTGAAATCGAAATAGCTTATATCCATTATATTGCCTTCAACTATGATTTCCGCATGTGTATATAAATTATTTGAAGAATATTCACCCTAAACCATAGCCCAAATTTGTTAACCGTCCCCGCTTCTACAAATGTACAAAGGGATTGCGGCTTGAATCAAGCAGCAATCCCTTTGTACCCTTTTGTATGTTGAAATTACGCAGTAATGTCTCTCTTTGAAAAACCGATCCATGAGATCGCATTGAATAATATATAATATATGATAAGTACTGTTATTGAAAATCCAAGTGTCATGCCTTTAATGATCGGGGCGCCTTCGGCATACATCTTTAAATTTGTGTTTGCAAATAATATGTATTTTACCCAGTTATACTTGCTAAGAGCCATTACAAGGGTACTCCCTGTAAACATGAGGAAAATTGCAAGGCCTATAGCTAAGGAACTGTTACGGAATACTGTAGATATCATAAATGCAAATGTTGCCATCATAATAAGGTCTACACAGTTATATCCATAAAGACTGAAGACATAACCCACCATGCTTACCTCTCTTACATTTCCGTTGATATAACGTAAATATGGCTCGGATATTCCGGTAAATCCAAATAATATACCTCCGACGATAAATGAAATGATGAAAAGTATTGCAAGCATAAATAATGTCGCAAGGAGTGTTGAAATATATTTTGATAAGAGTATTTTCCATCTGCTTGAAGGGCGTATAAGAAGCAGCTTGATTGTCCCTTCGGAAAATTCTGTTGAAACCATTCCTCCACCTATTACAATCGTAAATAGAGAAATAACGGATATAAGACCTGCTGCCGAGCTCATAAATCCCCATAAACTGGTAGTCTGCGTAGGTGGAATATTGTGCTCCAACCTGTATTCATTGATTTTGATTGTATTTGCATATTGCTCTTTTGATGTTTCGACATCCGGCATACTGGAGACGGTGCTCTTAAGGGATTCATTTTCTTTTTCCAATTCTTCTCTCCAATTATCGTTCGATGTGCGATTTGCCGTAAACGAGGTGATAAACCCCGTCAATATAATCAATATTATAAGAAATGCCATCATGACCCATGTGCTCAAACGCCCGTATAATTTCATATTTTCATTTCGCACCAGATTAATCATATTATGCAATCTTATTACCTCCTGTCGCTTCAAGAAACTTGCTTTCGAGGTTCCCTGCAGATTTATTGATGCCATATATCCTTACCTTAGCCTGTACCAATTTTTCAACAATATCCGGGATATTTTCATATTTAATGGATATTTTGATCTTGTTATCTTTTACAACAGGTTTATAGTTCACATTTAAACTTTCTATGCATTCTCTGGCTTTATCGACAGGTTCTACAGTTAGTGTTACAGCTTCATCTGCCTTATTATCCAACATTTCATTTAGAGTTTGTATTTTTATAAGTTTTCCATTTTGGATGATTGCTACTCTGTCACACATAAGCTCCATCTCCGAGAGTATGTGGCTGGACACAAATACGGCTGTGTTTTCTTTTTTTGCAAGATTTCTTAAATGGTTTCTGAACTCGTGAATGCCGGCAGGGTCAAGACCGTTCGTAGGCTCATCCAGCACAAGCAAGGATGGAGAGTTAAGCATGGCCTGGGCGAGTCCTAATCTTTGACGCATTCCAAGAGAATAGGTTTTTACCTTATCATTTATCCTGTTCTCAAGTCCTACAAGCCGGATGACTTCATCGATCCTTTGCTTGCCTATTTTAGGATACATCCTTGCATAATGGACAAGATTTTTGTATCCTGAAAGATGCTTATACATGTCGGGATTTTCAACAATTCCACCGACATTTGCTATGGCTTTTTCAAAATCTTTTTTTATGCTGTAGCCCTTGATGAATATTTCGCCCTCAGTGATGGACATAAGCCCCAACAGCATACGGATGGTGGTAGTTTTTCCGGCACCGTTCGGGCCTAGAAAACCAAAGACTTCGCCTCCATATACATCAAATGAAATGCCATTTATAATTTGTTTTTTTCCTATGCTTTTTTTGAGGTTTCTGATTTGTATAACCGGTTGTGCAGACATTAAATCCCTCCTTCAAAATATAAATTAATCTGTTGTGCTAACTGATTATTTAGGGTATTAAGGAATATTATGGTAAT
>JASEJN010000025.1 GCA_030016385.1 Clostridiales bacterium
TGATTACCATAATATTCCTTAATACCCTAAATAATCAGTTAGCACAACAGATTAAATTATAATATATAGCCACCTTCCTCTCTAATTCTCTGTCTCAAATGCTGGACATCGATTGCATGCACGTTTATTTGCTCTGATTTTGATGCCTGCGATGCTGCTATGCCGGCCGCTTCACCCATAGCCAGGCATACAGGCATTACCCTTATGCTTCCCTGGGTAATCCTGTCGCATGAAATTGAGCGTCCCGCTACCAGAACATTCTTTAGCCCCTTTGGAGTAAGGCATCTATATGGTATTCCGTGGGATTCTCCCTTTCCGTACCTTGCACACTGTTTTTTGTCTTCAGCTTTATTTTGATTTGAATTCTCGACATTTTTATGTGAATGAATATCTAAATAATAACTGTTTCTGCATATTTCATCTTTAAATGTGCGCCTTGCCAAATAATCATCTTTAGTTATTACATAATCTCCAATTATCCTTCGCGTTTCTCTTATTCCCATCAGGGAAGCCGTGCTTACCAAAAAAGCGTTTGCAAAAGCCTTGGGACAGTATTCTGCCAGCGCATCCCTGAACTGCGCAGCCATCTTACGTCCCTTCATCAGCGCCTTGGATACACTAACAGGATTCGTATTATCCACATTCCATAAATGTCCTGCATTGAAGCCTACGGTACCGGGACCAATCGTGTTGTTGCATAAATGGGTATCTTCGATTAAATTATATTTTTCTGACTTGGCAATATCATAAATCGGGCTTTCAGGATTATCAGGATGCAATCTTGGCCCATAATTATAACCATATTCGTCAACATTTGAAAGTATGAAGCAGTGGGTTGCAGCCTGTAATTCTCCATTTTTGTCGTCACCCTTTTGAAACTTTGCCCCTGCCCAGGCCGCCAAGTCGGCATCACCTGTGCAGTCGACATATACCTTTGCTTTATAAGCTGTAAGCCCCTGTTTATTGCTTACAATTACAGTCGCCACTTTATCGTTTTCATCCATTTCTACAGCGCTTAACATGGTATTAAATAAGACATCTGCACCGGCTTGCGTAACCAGATCGTCATATACTCTTTTTAAAAGTTCAGGATCAAGAGGCACCCAATCCATGGCATCAGACTTTACATGAGCCATTCCCTTTTTAACCTCGGTAAATACTTTTTCCGCCAGTCCCTTGTAAATAATTTTCTCCTTATCTGAAAATGGACACCATGCAGGAACTAAACCTGAAGTCCCCATGCCTCCAAGGCATCCTGTCGCCTCAATAAGCAGCGTCTTTGCACCTTCCCTGGCTGAGGCTGCCGCCGCAGTACATCCTGCAGGTCCTCCCCCTACAACCAAAACATCATAAGAACCGTTTAGATTTATTTTCCTTTCCTTCATTACATAACTTTCCATTTTCCTGCCCCCTTCTATTCATGAAACTTAGCATTTCAATTATATGATATATAATTGAATTTTTCTATGTTTATATCATCCGCATCATATCTATAGCAAAACTTATTTAGTCATAGTTTTGCTGAGACTTGTCTGAGGCAAGTAAGCCTCATTTGCTCTAAGAGTCTTCACAAGTTCTTCCGTATCAAGTTTGCATGCAGGCTGTCCTTTTCTGATGGATTGTACGGCGGCTGTCCCGGCCGCCTGCCCCATCATGGCAGCAGCAGGCATAACACGTATCGAACCATGAACTTTAACATCGCTCGAATTACAACGCCCTGCCACCCATAAATTCATTAAGCCCTTCGGCACTATAATCCCATATGGAATTCCAAAACATTCACCTATACCAAGTCTATCCGTTTTGAAAGCTTCCGTGATAAACCTTTTGTATTCTTCTTCCGAACAATCATAAGGATGAATATCTACAAATTTATTGAAAACCCCTATCTGATCTGGAAATTGTCTTCTTGACAGATAATCCTCAAATGTCAATTCATATTCTCCAACAATCCTTCTCGACTCCCTTATTCCCATCAATGATGCTGTCACGACAAGTTCTATGTTTTCACAGCCAGGTACGTATTTTCTATAAAATTCTTCATATTCTTTTGCAATGCGTCTCCCAAGCATCATACCATCTGTAAGGTCTTTACATCTTAAGGCATTGAGGTTAAATACATGTCCCCCATTTAAATATCCCAAATTATTACCAACCTGTGAAAGTCCGGGCAAATGTCTGTCAGGTTGAGTAAAAAAGCCATCTTCTATAGCTTTTAATACTATTTTCCCTTGGTCTTGTTTGCCTGTTTTATTCCAATCAATGCCTGCAAGCAGAGATGCTAATGTGGCTGGTATCGGTTTGGAAGTATCTCTACCCGCTTCCATGCTAAGTTTTCATATTATAACCTCCGCAAGATTTATACATATATATTAATAAATGCTGCAAATATTGCAGCATTTATTAATATTTAAGCCTTATATAAATTAAATATTATTTTGCAGATTTACTATACCAATCGTTGACTTCTTTTATAACTTCGTCTCCGCCCTGGCTCTTCCACTGCGCTAAAAAATTATTTAATGTAGCATCTGAAAAATCACTTGCGATACTCTTTATTACAAAATCGTTCGTGAGTTTGCCAAGAGAAGCACTATATTTTGAATTTTTCTCCAGTATAGGAGCCCTTGACAAAGGGTCAACAGCAATATATTGTGCAAAATCTTTATTGAGCTGCAGCCATCCCTTATATTGCCTTTCATCTTTTCTTGATCTTGCAAGCCAATATTCACCATATTTTTTAGTTGTACCTGTCAAATAACAGTTTGCATTCCCTCTATCGTCAAAGAATGTAGGCAATATCGGGTAATACCCGTCGCTCTTTACTGTATAATCCACATTTTCTTTTCCTATGACCATCTCTTTGAAAGTATCTTCATCCAGCTTTAAGTTAATATATTTTATTACGTCTACAGCATGCTTTGATACTTTAGGTACTAATGTAATCGTATCTGTCGCATACTTTTTATCCCCTGCAGGAAAAGCAGCTTTTCCGCCATTGCCTGAAAGAGGAGGCAAGAACTCCATTTTTGCATTTGGCTGTGTTTTATTCATCGTGTCTGCTAACTGTGGTATATCATAATAACCGAATATGGCCGCACCCGCCCTGCCGCTTGTATATTTCTCCCTGGCGGTAGAACCCTGGTTTGCAGGTGTTTCTTTATCCAGAAGTCCCTTATTGTATAAATCCTTCATATATAATATATAATCCTTAAAACCAGACATCAGAACACGAGGTACGAGCTTACCGTCTACATCTACCCATCCGGTTGGAATCCCAAATGCCCCTCCGAATCCTGAATCGCAAAGCCCGAGCCCTACATCCTGACCGACCGTAAACGGGATATTTTTAGCACCATTTCCGTTAGGATCCTTATCTTTGAACTGCTGAAGCATATCTTTAAATTCATCCACTGTTTTAGGTATTTGTATCCCCAGCTTATCCATCCAATCTTTTCTTACATAAACACTGGTGTTTACATTTGTGTATTTATCGCTTCCACTTGGAGAATTCGAAGGCACACAATATATTTTACCATTGACTCTTATACTATCAAATGTTTCACTATCCAAGTTTTTGGAAATATTAGGGCCATATTTTTGGATAAGAGGTTCCAGGTCTGTTAATGCTCCCTGCTGGGCATATTGAGAATAGTATTGCTTGTCATACATAATTATAAAATCATATTCCTGCTGTGATGAAATTATTACATTTAGCTTATCCATAGGCTTATCCTGCGGTAAAACATCATACTGCACTTTATATCCTGTTTTTTCCTCCAAGAATTTTTGCACAGGATAATTATTAAAATCCATCCCGCTTTTGTAACCTACCAATGCCTTCAGCTTTGGTTTTGCATCGTTATCTCCACTTGATGTACCATCGGCTGACTCAGTCTCCTTTTTAGCGCATCCAGCAAACATCGATACAGCAAAAGCTGCTAATACAAAGATGACTATACTTTTTTTCGCCTTTTGCATTTTCAACCCTCCATAATTTTAATTTATTATAATTCCTTTATCAAGGATTATAAACTAAAATCCATTCAAGCTGTTTTTATCCTTTAACCGATCCTATAAGCATTCCTTTGATAAAATATTTCTGCAAGAAAGGGTATACTAAAAGTATCGGCACTGTAGACGCTATTATCGCCGCCGATGTCACCCCTTCAGGACTCACATCACCGAGATTGTTGCTCCTACTTATAACATCCTCCGCCTCGGCTATCAAATCCCTTAGATAAAGCGGAAGCGTTTTAAGCGCCGGGCTGTTAATATAAAGCATAGGTCCAAAGTAATCGTTCCATTTCATAACCGATGTAAATACGGTAATGCTGGCATATACCGGTATAGACAGCGGTATTATTATTTTGAATAAAATCGTAAAATTGCTCGCTCCGTCAAGTTTTGCCGATTCTTCCAGGCTTTCCGGCAGGCTCTCGTAATAATTTTTAATAATAAGCATGTGGTATATATTTATCAATGCCGGTAAAATAAGAACGCTCCTTTTGTTCAATAAATGAAGATTTTTCATAAGAAGGTATGTCGGAATCATGCCGCCGTTAAAAAACATGGTAAAGACAAACATAAATAATATGAATTTCATTCCCGGCATATTTCTTTTTGACAGGGGATAAGCTGTCATACCTGTAACAAGCAGTGTGAGCAGAGTACCCACAAATGTTACTAAGGCGGAGTTGCCAAATGCAGTTAAAAACTCCTTTGATGCTATGACAATTTTCATCGAATCCAACTGGAATCCTACGGGTATGATCCCCACATTGCCTGATACAACCGCCCACTCGGCACTAAGCGCCTTGGATACCACATTCATGAATGGAAGCAGCGTCAAAAGAGCTAAAATCGTCATAAAGGCATAAGCAAAAATATCAACTCCAATATCTTCTTTTGTCATTTTTATCTTTGTTCTACTCATCTTAATCCCCCTACCATATGCTTCTTCCAGAGGCTTTTCTGCTTAAGTAATTCCCTGATATGACCAGTATGAACCCGATCACCGATTCGAAAAGGCCTACCGCCGTAGAAAAGCTGTAATCCATTTGCCCGATGCCCATCCTGTAAACATAGGTTCCAATAACATCACCGGTTTCATATACAACCGAATTATATAAAAGCAATATTTGTTCGGTACCAGCCTGCAATACTCCGCCTAACCTCAATATAAACATGAGAAGTATGATGGACCCTATGCCTGGCAGAGTAACGTGTATGATCTGCTGTATTCTGCCTGCACCATCAACCTTTGCGGCTTCATACTGCTCCTGATCTATGCCTGCAATGGCTGCTATATATATAATGGCGCTATAGCCTACTTCTTTCCATCCTTCCGATGCCACCAGCACAGTCCTGAACCAATGGTTATCCATCAAAAACGATATAGGCTTTCCTCCGCATGCAATTATCAGATTGTTAACAATTCCTGTAGAAGGCGATAAAACATTTATAACAAGGCCTGAAACTATAACCCACGATAGGAAATGTGGAAGATAAATTATTGTTTGGACTGTCCTTTTATAAAACATCACCCTTATTTCATTCAGCACTAAAGCAATGAAAATAGGCAGTGGAAATAAAAATATTATCTTATATATGCTGATAAGCAGAGTATTTCTGAATACCTGATAAAATTGGGGCGAATGGAAAAGCTTTTGGAACTGTGCAAGCCCTACCCATTCGCTTCCCCTGATTCCATCGAAAATATTAAAATTTTGAAAAGCTATTACAATGCCATACATAGGCAAATATTTAAATATAAATATAAAAATAATTCCCGGTATAAGCAAAAGATATAAATCGAAATTCTTTTTAAAAATTTTACTTTGATCCTCTTTGCGAACAGTATTAATCTGCCTCGACTTTTTCTCCGTTTTTATCAGATCCATAAGTCCGTCTCCTTTCCCTTGATAGATATAAGTATATATTCTGTGCTAAGGTGGAACAATGTACAGGATTATGATTTCTGGTACAATATTATTTTAATTTTTTTAATAATACAAATAATATAATCAATCTGCTATATCAGTATTCCATTAATATATAGAAACAGGCACCATAAGAAATTTCAATTAACTTTCTTATGGTGCCTATGATATAATCATATATTTTACTTAATATTTTTCATTGCTTTTATTCTCAGCTCTACTTTTGTACCTGTACCTATTTTTGAATAAATTTTGATCCCATAGTCGTTCCCAAAATGAAGCTTTATCCTTTCATTGACATTGTATAATCCATAACTGTTTTGCTTATCAGCTGAATCGCTATCCAGAACTCTGGCAATTGTTTCTTTGGCCATTCCGACCCCGTCGTCGGATATCTCTATGACAATGTCATCCCCAACTTTTCTGGCTTCTACATTGATCATCCCGCTCCTATCCTTTTTCTTTTGTATTCCATGTATTATCGCGTTTTCAATAATTGGCTGGAGCAACAATTTATAAATATAATAATCCTCCACCCCATCTTCAATATCGAATTTATACTTTATCGCTCCTTTAAATCTGTACTGCTGTATGTTTAAATATACTTTAATAAGTTCAAGCTCCTCTTTTATGGTTACAATAGATCTGCCTTTGCTGAGGCTTAGCCTGAAATATCTGGCAAGGGAATTGACCATAGAACTTATATCTGCTGCATTTATCTTTAAAGCCATCCAGTTTATGGCATCCAATGTATTATAGAGAAAATGGGGGTTTATCTGTGCCTGCAGCGCTTTAAGACGGGCTTCCTTTTCATTTATCTTGGCCTGGTAAATCTCCTGCATGAGGTTTTTGACCTTCTGTATAATATTGTATACATTCTTTTCAAGCATGGTTAAATCTCCCTGGTAACCTGTAATATCACCTTCTACAATCTCCACTCCTTCTTTTTTTATGGAATTTATAATTTTTTTAACCTGCCTGTTCATGTTGTCCATGGCATAGGCAAACATAAGGAAAATACCGGAAGCGAGCATTATAATTGAAATAATAATATAAACGAAAGCGGAAATATTATTGAAAAATGTATTGGTCTTTATTATATCCCTGCTGTCAACTTCAGCGATAAGCTTCCATCCGTTGGTATCAATAGTCTGATGTATCAAGAAAAAATTTCTCCCATCCTTTTTAATATTTTTTATTCCATAAGAACTATTTCCGACATATCTTATTTCATCAGGATCTAAAATTACCTTCCCGAGCTTATCCCTATCCCAATATGAAATGACCCTGCCTTCATTGTCGGCAATGAATACTTCTCTGCTATCTCCTATATTTAAAGTTGATAATATCGCTTCAATGTTTCTTTCGGGTATATCGACAAGCAGCACCCCATCGTTAGCGTCGTAATTTAAAGTATGCTTCAGCACCCTGGCACAGGATACTACATACTCTTCTCCTGAATCCATATAGTTTTCCCTGTATACTCCTGTCCAGATAATTCCACCTTTTTTCTCGACTATATTTTTATAAAAATCCCTTTTTATCAAATCGTCAAGAGGAAAAAAGTTGACTCTTTCTCCTGCAGCAATTTTATTATTGCTGATAAATAGCCTTATTTTATAATCAGCGCTCTTATTTGTTATGTTATTTAGCATATCTCGGATATCGTTGACCTGATCAAGCTGCATGTTAATATCATTGTCGTTCTCATCGCCTACAAAATCCTGCACCCTTTTATCCATAAAAATTTCATCAGAAATGTATTCTATATTATCCAACTTGTCTGATATGTTGATCTCCGATTGCTTCAGTGTCTGCAGTATAGACTCTGTTACTTCCTTTTCAATAACTGCCGAGGACTTTGTATAGTAAATATATATTAAAGTACATGCGGGAAGCAGTACAAGCAAAACATATAATAATACCATCCGTTTGCTTATGCTAATCTTTGCCTTTGTCTTTCCAAAAAGTTTATTATTCATAGCATAGTCTCCCTGTATTCCGTTGGGCTGAGACCTGTGTACTTTTTAAATATCCTGCTGAAATATCCAGGTTCGGTGTATCCGATTTCATAACATATATCGCATTGCCTGTACTTCGGATCCATCAGAAGTTCCTTGGCTTTTTTTATTCTTACACTTGTAAGGTAGTCATTGACAGTTTCTCCCGTTTCCTGTTTAAAAATCATGCAAAGATAAGTCGTACTTAAATATACCTCTTTTGCAATATCCTTTATGGTGATATTCTCTCTATATCTGTTATCAATTACCTGTTTTATCCGCCTTATGATATTCTTGGACTTCTTATTTCTCTTTTCTGCTATGCATCCGCAGACTGCAACGAAATAATCTTTTATAAACATTTTCCTTTCCAGTAAAGTTTCGAATGTCAATAATTTTTTCCAGATCTCATCTTCATCGAATCTTTCGTCATTTATGTTAAGGTTAAGCTCTGTAACCTGCCTCGATGCTGTTAATACAAGCTGCAGGCATATATTGGTGCAGTAATTTATATCTCCGTTTTTATATTTTGACATTTCATTAAAAATATCGTCGATACTTTTAATAACCTTCTCTTTATCTGCAGACTTCAAAATATTCACCAAAAGCTGTATTTTCGTAAAGTCAAACTTATATTCTGAATCCTCAAGTGTTTCAAGGCTGTCCATGGTAATTATCCTGTTTTTGCCTAAGAAAAGCCTTCTTTTCACATTCTCATATGCTATCATATATGATTTCACTATGTTTTCGAGCTTATGTACTGTCTCACCTACGCCGATTGTAATACTCAATTCCAGATATTCAAATAGCTTGTCCTTTATTTTGCAAACCAGCGGGTATAACTTGTCTTCATCCTCCAAGGTATCCAACCTTAGAATGCACACATACTCCCCACGTCTGTTTTCAAATGTGTATCCCTGCAATGTGCTGCAAATCAATTCATCACAGATTTTTATAACCGAGAGAGAGATTAGCTGATTATCCCTTTCAGATAAACTATCAAGAGCCGTTGCCCGATCGTCAACACTCAAAACGAATATGCAATAGAACTTATCGGCAGGAAGCTTAAGTCCCAAAAAGTCCATCCTTTTACCGTAATCTTCGCTGCATTCTATTCCGTCCCTTACAAGAGTCATTAAAAATTTTTGCCTTAGTGCCGGCATGCTTTCCGTAAGTCTGGCGCTCATTTCATTTATCAGCCTTTTCCTGTTATCCTCCTCGCTTATTATATTTAAAACTTTTCTTATTACACCATCCAGCTCATTTAAATCCACAGGTTTTAATATATAATCGACGGCTTCCACTTTCAATGCTGATTTTAAATATGCTACATCGTCATATCCGCTGATAAAGACGATTTTAACATCGCTTTTCAAATCTCTGAGCTTGTTTGCAAGCTCGATGCCCCCCATATCCGGCATCCTCACATCGGTTAAAACAATATCCGGTTTTTCTTTAAGTATCCTCTCAAGAGCGATCTTTCCATCATCCGCCTCTCCTACAACCCTTATTCCATAATTTGCCCAGTCAATGCATGATTTCAATCCTTCACGCGTTTCAGGCTCATCATCCACGATAAAAAGTTTAAACATCTGTTTGTCCCCTTCTGTCAGCTAAAATGATTCAAAACACAAGTCACATTAATCCAAAATATACTTAAAATTTAATCTTATATTAATATTATAAAAATAATACCATAAATGCAATGAAGAATGTGAAAAATCCCCGATTTGTTATATGAACCGCAACGCTTTGAAATGTGCATACATATTATTTGAAGAATATTCTTCGAATATAAAAATGCACCCCATGCAGCAAATATCAGATTTAAATGGCATGAGGTGCAACCTTTACGGACTATATAAGTAAATTTTAAAACAGCCTTTTCCTATTTCATTATTTTACATATGTTATTTGTGAATTCTACAGGATTATCCAGCGGTAGTCCCTCAATAAGCAGCGCCTGATTATATAACAAATCCGTATATAATTTAAGCTTATCTTTATCGTTTTTGAAAGCATCTTTCAGCGATTTAAACACTTCATGGTTTGTGTTTATTTCTAAAATCTTATCTGCCTTTATATTCTGATTATTAGGCATGGAGTTTAAAACCTTTTCCATCTCGATTGAAATCTCACCCTCATTTGATAAACAAACAGGATGTACCTTTAATCTCTTTGATGCCCTGACATCTTTAACCTTGCCTGATAGAATATTTTTCATGCTCTCAAATAGCTCTTTATTTTCCTTATCATCCTCATTTGAAGTGTCTTTATTCTCTTCCGGCTCTATTCCCAAGTCTTTGTCGGATACAGACTTAAACTCCTTGTCCTTATATTTCATCAATACTCTTATGGCAAATTCATCTATGTCTTCTGTAAAATATAGAATTTCATATCCCTTATCGCGTACGAGCTCTGTCTGAGGCAGGTTTTCGATTTTTTCTATGGATTCTCCCGCGGCATAATATATATATTTCTGCTCAGATGGCATCCTCGAAACATATTCGTCAAGCGTTACCATTTTCTTTTCTTTTGACGAATAAAACATCAGTAAATCCTGGAGTATATCCTTATTGTTTCCAAATTCACTGTATATTCCATACTTTAATTGCCTTCCGAAGGATTCATAAAACTTTTCATATTTATCCCTTTCATTTTTCAGCATATCTTCCAGTTCACTTTTTATCTTATTCTTGATATTTCTGGCAATAAGCTTAAGCTGCCTGTCATGCTGCAAAACCTCTCTCGATATATTTAAAGACAGATCTTCCGAATCCACTATGCCCTTTACAAACCCAAAATAGTCGGGCAAAAGATCCGCGCATTTATTCATTATTAAAACACCATTTGAATATAATTCCAAACCCTTTTCATATTCCTTTGTATAGAAGTCATACGGCGGCTTTTCAGGAATGAACAAAATGGCATTATAACTTACAACACCGTCAACGCTGATGTGAATATGTTTTAACGGTTTGTCAAACCCATAGTGCTTATCAGCATAAAAGTTGTCATAATCTTCATCTTTAAGCTCGTTTTTATTCTTCCTCCATATAGGAACCATGCTATTTAGGGTTTCTTCTTCCGTATAACTCTCATACTCTTTGTCGCTGCCCTTTTTAAGCCTGCTTTTAGTCATATTCATTTTAATCGGGTATCTTATGAAATCGGAATATTTCTTTACGATGTCTTTTATCCTGTAATCTTCCAAATATTCATCGTAATTCTCGCCTTCCGTGTTCTTTTTTATTTTCAGGATTACATCTGTTCCGACAGAATCCCTTTCACAAGGTTCAATAGTATAGCCATCCAGCCCTTCAGATTCCCATTTGTAAGCTTCGCTGCTGCCCAGCGCTTTGCTTATGACAGTTACAGTATCGGATACCATGAATGCGGAATAAAACCCTACGCCAAACTGTCCTATTATGTCATATCCATCCTTCAATTCGTTATCTTCCTTGAATTTCAAAGACCCGCTTTTTGCTATAACGCCGAGATTATCATCGAGCTCATCTTTTGTCATTCCAATACCTGTATCGGAAATTTTTAATATCCTGTTGCCCTTATCGATAGCTATTTTTATATAGTAATCATCTTTATTGAAGCTTAAAGAATCGTCGGTCAATGCTTTATAATAAATTTTATCTATCGCATCACTGGCATTGGAAATAAGCTCTCTTAAAAAAATTTCCTTATGAGTGTAAATTGAATTGATCATGAGATCCAGCAGCCGCTTGGATTCCGCCTTAAACTGCTTTTTTTCCATATAAACCTCTCCTTTCAAAATAAAATATACATACTGTTAGCACTCTTATATTATGAGTGCTAATCACTATTTTTTATATCACACCTTAAATGCAATGTCAATATCATCTTTGCCACATCCTGGATTTGCTAAACTTTCTGCACGCAATATAAAGCGGGACGGTTATTCGTCACATTTAATTTGACGAATAACCGTCCCATTTCAATCAAATTTATTTCTCGCCTGATGGCGCTTCGAACGGCGTATCTACCGGAACAGGTTCGCCAAATACAGGCATGCCGTCTTTGCCCCAGGCAAATTTCTGCGTCCTTACGCTTCTTGCCCCCCAGCCTTGAGAGCCTGTCATGCCGTGATATACTATCCAGTCTTCCTTTCCATCCGGCGATTTTACAAAAGAGCAGTGACCAACACCTCTCGATTTATTTTTAACCGACCCTTCAAATACAGGCTTATCGATTTTTACCCAGGATGATGGGTTCAACACATCCCCATCACTATTTACTAGCATTCCAAGGCAATAGTCATAAGTCCAGCTTCCGCTTGCGGAGTAAGCAATAAATATTTTTTCACCATTTTTTAGTATTTCCGGACCTTCATTTAAAGCTAAAGCTTTCTTTTCCCAATCATATTCAGGTTTCGATATCAAAACCCTATCACCGCTTATTGTCCATGGATTGCTCATTGGAGCAATATAAAGGTTTTGCTGTCCGTCTACATCGCCCTCCCAACCGGACCATATAAAATACAGGGAACCATCCTTTTTCTGAAGTACCGTGCCATCTATTGCCCATTTGTCGGTTTTGTCGGATATTTTGCCTTTGAATTTATAAGGGCTGTTTGCGGCATTTTCAGTATCCGCAGGTCCACTTAAAGGATTATCGGGGTCTTTTCCCCCTTCAAGCACATACATACGGTGGTTTTCATTTTTTCCGTCATCCGCCGCAAAATAAATGTACCACCTTCCATTCAAGTAATGAAGCTCAGGCGCCCATACCTCCTTTGAATAACTGCCATCAGACGGTGAAAGCCATACATTCGCATCACCGACCTCCCCGATGCGCTCAAGCCTATCGGCCTTCCTTATCGAAATCATATCCCCAGAGCTATGGATATACCAGTAATATCCGCCTGCTCTTACCACCCATGGGTCGGCGCTTGGTGCCGGTATAATCGGATTTGCAAAAGTTCTTTTAACTTTGCCTTCACTTTTTTTCGTATTTATCGATCTGCAACCCATAAGATAAACCCCCGTTAAAAAAATTAAAATTAAAGAGACAATTTTTTTGGATATACTTAACATCGTAATACCTCCAAAATTTTACTTTACATCATAAGATATATATTTCAGAGGTGCATCCAAATCATTCAAAAAATATGGATATGCACCCATATTTAAATTACGAATTGATTTTCCTTATCTCGTCCACATCGACTTTAGCTTTTCTATCAAGCGTCATCAGACCGTTAATTTCCTGAAATACATCTGTAAGCTGTGTATAACAATAGCCCTGTATATATGGTATATTTTTTATCGCATTTGTTATATCCGAATACCTTTTAAGAAAGCTTTTCTGATCCTTAACCGGGCCAAAATATCCCCAATGCTCTTTAGAATCATCATCAAATGCGATACCGCCATATTCCGATACAATGACAGGTTGTCCTTTATATGAGAAACCATCCGACAACAGCATCCTCCCTTCGGGAGCCCCTTCAAGCAATCTGATTTTATCGGTAAACTTCCTGGTAAAATCGTCACCGCTAGCCACATAATCATGTATGCCGCAAATATCGGTATATACCATTTCCCATCCGTCATTAGTACTTATTAAACGCGTACCGTCCAGTGCTTTTATCAGGTAGTATAGAGACATCGCAAAATACTGCTGATTTTTATCCACAAGTATGTTTCTGACTCCCCAAGATTCATTCAAAGGCACCCATGTTATTATACACGGATGATTATAATCTCTTTTTATGAATTCCTTCCATTCTTCCGTTATATTTTCAACTTCCTCGGCATTAAAACTGTAACCGCTCGGCATTTCTCCCCAGACTAAAAGCCCGAGTTTGTCTGCCCAGTAATAATACCTCGGGTCCTCAATTTTTTGATGTTTTCTGGCTCCATTGAATCCAAACTTTTTTGTCATCACGATATCATATTTTATAGCCTCATCGCTCGGAGCCGTTAAAAGGCCATCTGGCCAGTAGCCCTGATCCAGGATAAGCTTCTGATAGTATGGCTTGTTATTGAGTAAAATCATATCACCCTTGATGGAAATTTTCCTCATTCCAAAATAACTTTTAACAAAGTCTATCTGCTTTTCTCCATCGAACAAAGCAAATTCGACGTCAAACAGATTAGGATTTTCAGGAGACCAATAGTATCTTTCATCGACATTATCCACATCTTTTATATCTATTGCAATTTTCGAAATCCTTCCGGCAAGGGCCGTCCTTATCCTGTTAACCTGCATGCCCTTATAATACACCTTTATCTCCGTATCCAATCCATCCTTGAAACCATCGAGATAAATCTCGGCCCGGACAAAACGCTTATCTATATCAGAAGTCAGCTTTATCCTTTCAAACGCAATATTTGAAACAGGCTCGATCCATACTGTCTGCCAGATTCCCGATACGGGAGTATACCAGCACCTATCGGATTTTTCCAGCCAGTATTGCTTTCCCCTGGGCTGAGTACATTCATATTTGTCTTCCGCTTTGACAACTATCGTATTTACTTCTCGATTTGCAAAATATGTTATATCTATTTTGAAAGGTGAATATCCGCCTTTATGTTCTCCTGCAAATTTCCCGTTTATCCATACTTTTGCATGATAATCCACCGCACCGAAATTCAGCAAAATCCTTTTATCCCTAAAATTTTCAGGTACCCTGAACTCCCGTCTGTACCACATGTTTTCGTGCAACCCTTTGTCATTTATTCCACTTAGTTTGCACTGATAGCAAAAAGGAACCAGTATCTTTTTCGAAAAAGCCCCATTTTCATACCATTTTTCTATCTCGCCTACATTTAAATCGTCAAATTCAAATTCCCATTCACCATTTAAATTAATCCATTGCTGCCTTTCAAAATCCGGCCTTGGATATTCCATCCTCGGTATTTTTATCTCCATAATCCCAGCATTTCTCCCTTCCTGTATACATAACGTCTTAAATATTTAGTTGTTTTTAACTTTTATTCTTATTACATTCCACGATAAATGGTGAATTTCAAACTCAGGCATATTATTTTTTCCGCAATTTAACAGTACCGAATGCGGTTTTATATTTTCAGGATGCTCAAAAGAGTTAAAAGCATATATATCAGCATTTTCAGGTTCCAATATTATTTGTTCTTCAGGCTCACACTCGCCGAATGAACGCAGATCAATTTTTACATTTACATCCTCTTTTTGGTCGCAGTTAAGCATAAAAACATTGAGCATGCCATCTTCCTCATCAAACGCAGCAGCTACCTGCAGAGCAGGGATATCCCCTCGTGTTTCCGTTTTAATTTCATGGCAGTTTACAATTGCCTTGATAGCCTGCCCTCTTGCATAACGGGAAGCATACATAAAAGGATAGAATATGGCCTGCCTGATTGCACCTCCTCCGGGCTGTGTAGATATAGGTGCAATAACGTTCACAAGCTGTGCCAGGCAGGCAACTTTTACCCTGTCGGCATGATTTATCAAAGTACACAGCAACCCGCTGAAAGATAGTGCATCGAGGACGGAATAATACCCTTCTGAAATCGGGCGTGCATATGTCCATTTTTCAGATTTGGCAGCAGGCTTATGGCTCTGACTAACATTATATTCATCGAATGACAGCATCATTTTCTTTTTACTGCGCAACTTTCCCTTAACATAATCCGCTACAGCCACCACAGTCTTTATAAACTCGTCCATATCCACAAAAGATGTAAGGTAATCGCCGCGTTTCCCATTCTCAGAATAATATCTGTGAAGGGATATAAAGTCCACGTTCTCATAAGTATTTTCAAGTACCGTTCTGTCCCAATCCGGGAATGTATTCAAATCCGGGCTTGAACTTCCGCATGAAACAAGTTCAACTGACGGATCTATCCATTTCATTATCTTTGCCGTCTCGCATGCCTTGCGCCCATACTCATAAGCCTCCATATGGCATATCTGCCATGGGCCATCCATCTCGTTCCCAAGGCACCATAGCTTTATATCATGGGGCTTTGTGTAACCATTTTTTATGCGAAGGTCACTCCAGTACGTCCCTTTGGGGAAATTACAATATTCCAATATGTTTCCGGCATCTTTAGGTGTTCCGCTCCCTAAATTTACGGCACCCATAACGGGCAGTCCGATTCTTTCTGCCCAATCTGCAAATTCATCAATCCCCACCTGGTTAGGTTCCCTTGCAGACCATGCAAGGTCCAACCTGACTGGTCTCTTGGCTTTTGGACCTATGCCATCTGTCCAATTATATCCCGAGACAAAGTTGCCTCCCGGATACCTTATAATACTAGTCCCAAGCTCTTTCACGAGCTTTGACGTGTCTTCTCTGAAACCATTCTCGTCGGCTTCAGGATGACCCGGCTCATAAATCCCCGTGTAGACACAACGGCCCATATGTTCTACGAATGAACCGAAAAGTCTTTTATCAATATCCCCTATCTTGTATTCCTTGTCAATTACAATACTTGATTTTTGCAATTTTAAAGCCTCCCATTCTATGCATTTAATTGAATAATATTATACAAATTGCCAATCCTCAAGGTCTTTTTGATAATATTAACGCTTATCCCCCTTTTTTTTAATAATATTGAAATCAAATATTTCATCAGCCCTTTAATGAGCCTACATAAACACCTTTAACGAAATATTTCTGCAGGAATGGATAAAAGCACATTATAGGTATGGTGGATATAACTATGGTCGTATATTTTACAAGTTCGCGGTATGCGCTTGTTACGTTAAATGCGCTGCTGTTCACTATATTTGTGCTCGTTCCTACATTGCTTGTATCGCTTACTATCAATATCTCACGAAGAATAGTCTGAAGCGGGAACTTGCTCCTGTCTCTTAAGAAAACCATTGCGGGGAACCATGAGTTCCATGCGCCTACCGTATAATAAAGCAGTATTACCGCAAGCACTGCTTTAGAAAGCGGCAATATTACGTTTGTTAATACAAATATATCGTTTGCTCCATCTATTTTGGCCGCTTCTTCAAGCTCTACAGGTACCGCCTGAAAACCCGTTCGCATTATTATCATATTCCAGGTATTGATCGCAAATGGGAAAACCATTGAAGTCCATTTATTATACATTCCCAAATTTTTGACAAGCAAAAACCATGGAATTAACCCGCCTCCAAAGAACATAGTTATCGTAATCATAATCATAATAGCTTTTTTCCAGTATAAATCCCTTCTCGAAAGTACATATGCCCCCATGATTGTAGCAACCATATTCACTGCAACGCCTGCAACCACATAAAAGATAGTATTCAAATAACCCGTGAGGACACCGGCATCTTTTAATACTATCTTATAACCTCCCAGTGTAAACCCTAATGGCTTGTATAAAAATCCTGTATTTGCCATAAGTCTCTGAGGATCGCTTACCGACGCAAAAATTACATATATTACCGGATAAACACAGATTATGGTTATAATTGTGAGCAGAGTGTAATTTACAATACTAAACGTTATATCTCCTTTAGTCTTCCTCTTCATATAATCATGCCTCCCTTACCAGATACTTATATCGGAAAATTTACGTGCGACAGTATTTGCGACCCACAAAAAGAAGAAATTTACAGCTGAATTTAAAAGGCCCACTGCAGTCGAATAGCTGAAGCTGAATTGCTGAAGGCCGAGGCGATATACATAAGACGCTATTACATCCGCTTTTTCATATGTTAAAGGATTATATAAAAGTATTACTTTTTCATATCCTGACGCCATCATTCCACCTATCGCAAATATAAAAAGTATTATTATTGTCGGAGTTATGGAAGGAAGAGTAATATACCACATTTGCTTTATTCTTCCTGCGCCGTCAAGCTCGGCAGATTCGTAAAGCTCCGGGCTTATACCCGACATTGCGGCCAGATATATTATGCTGTTCCAGCCTATATCCTGCCATATACCTGAAAAGGTATATATTGGTCTGAACAGATTTGGCTGACCGAGAAGCGGCACATTGTCCCTTCCGCCTAAAAACGTATATAATGTTGTCAATAAGCCGTTTGGTGCACAGAATACATGGATCAACCCGCATACAACCACAAGCGATATAAAGTGGGGCATATATGTGATCGTCTGCACTGTCCTTTTAAATTTATTTATCCTTACTTCATTAAGCATGAGCGCAAGTATTATCGGCGCAGGAAACCCAAAAACCAGACCCCATAAATTTAACATAAACGTATTTTTAACTGTCCTGTATAAATATGGCCCTGTAAGGAATTCTTTAAAGAATTTCAGCCCTACGAATTTACTTCCAAACAGTCCCAACGTAGGTTTATAATCGACAAATGCTATGAGGGCTCCCCACATGGGGGCATAACAAAATATGATATAAAAAGCTATAACCGGAAGAGCAATCATATATATCATCCAGTTCTTTTTAAAATCCAGTTTTACAATCTGGCTCCATTTCCTTTTCGGAGCCTTTATTTGCATGATATCTTCCACATTCTGAAGTTCCAAATTAAGTCCCCCCTTACTCGACATTTATACAATATTAATTGAAGGACGCAGCAGTATAATACCCGTTGCTTCCTTCAATTAAACAGTGATCCCTATCTCTTATTATACCTGTCTAATGCCTTCTGCCATATGCTTATAAACTCATCCGAACCCATTTTCTTTGCCTTGCTTACGAAATCGTCCCATCCGCTTAATGGTTGCGAACCCGTTATAATTTTTGTGAACGTTTCACCACGCAATGTTGAAAGCTGGGTGCCGATTTGGGCCTCCCTTGCAGACTCCTCAGTTGTAAGGGAAAGAGGCGGCACTGCATGACTAAAATCAGTAGTATTCTGCCATTGCTCACGTATCTTTCCCGAATAACTTCCCTTTGCAACCAGCAGAGGATTTGCATGGTGCTCATCTCTTATAAACGGTCCTTGATGGAGTTTATATTTCCAGACTAAGTTTGAAAGAGGAATATTATCGGGATCATGATACATGATGCTGTCATCTTGATAATAAGGCATCCCTTTATCATCTATCTTATGGGTACGGTTTTCCAATCCCCAGTTATATATTTCCCAACCTTTTTTGGTATAACCAAAATCCAGGAACTTTGCCGCTGCTTCCACATTCTTGCATGATGTTGTAATTGAGGCAGGCCAGCCGCCATTTTTCCAGTGGAAATAAGTTGATGTAGGTTTATCGCCTTTCTTAAGTACAGGATATGGAGCTCCAACAAAGTCTATATTATTCTGACCTGTTTTCCACACTCCCCACATAGTATCCGGAGAATCCATTATAACAGCAGTATCTTTCGATGTTGCCTCAGCCATCCTCCTGTTAAAATCAGCTGTTGTGAAATCCTTATTTATCAAACCATCTTTGTACCATTCTCTCATTAACTCCAAATATGGCTTTGCACCCGGCTGTATTGGACCCCACTGTATCTTGCCGCTATCGTCGACATAAGTCCAATCATATGCTCCATATGCACCATTTATTAATCCTGTAAAAATCTGTCCATAGTTGGAACCGTAATTTAAAGGCTGGCTGTATCCGGCTTCCTTGCATTTTTTCAGGAATGTTGTCCACTCATCTACGGTTTCCGGTACCGGAAGTCCGGTTTTATCAAGTGCTTCTTGCTTTATAAGCAAGCCAAACCATATCCATTCGGAGTATGGAGAAAGATTATAAAAGCCTGTTACACGCCCTTTATCGTCCATTGAGGTCTTACGCCTCATCTCATCCGATTCCCTGAACTTTTTGTAATTCGGGCAATATTTATCTACGATACTTGTAAGGTCCAGATAAACTTTGTCATCGATACCTGCAGTAATTCCGCCTTTATACTTGTCGGACTGCTCGATTATGTCAGGCAGCTCCCCTGAAGAAATCATTATATTGAATTGATCGTTTTCCTGCCCTGCGGGAGGAGATATGAATTTGAGATTGACACCCGTCATTTTTGCTACTTCTTTCCATACCTCATGGGTATTCATATCCTTTATTGCAACAGCCTGGAATGTATCGATAGGCCACCATATGGTAAGAGTTGGATTTCCTTTAATTGGATATGCCGAATAATCGTTCGGAAGCCCGTAAGGATCTTTCAATTTGGAATCGTCGATTTTAATAGTTTCTTTCGGTGCCGAATTACTCGCTTCCTTTTGTTTGCCACATCCCATCATCGATGTAACGATAATGGATAATATTACTAACAGACTTAAAACACGCTTCATTTTATACCCCCCATAATAAAATTTTTAATACTTAATGATAATTTAACTTTGAAAACAACAAATTGGCAGTTTTAAATCATCACCACTTTTCTCGATTTTATTTTGTATTTATATAATTAATGCCAATTTTCTCACACTGTTTTGCCATACAGTATCCGTCATAAAGAATTTTTGCCTTAAAGTTGTATCTTTATCATATTTATTCCATTAATATTGTTTTATAACAAATTATTTGTTTTTATTATCAAAAAAAATGTTTTATGCAATATATTTAATAATCTTGTTCAAAAACAAATATCTTGTTTTTTTAACAATTTTATTATATAGCTATTTTTATGAACAGTCAATATCATTTTTGAAATATTTTGGAATTTGGAATCGATAAACTTTTTCAAACTAATAATCTATTCTCATAACTATGTGCTGTGCATAGTCGCCGAACTTATCCCCGAAAATATTGATGCCTCCGATATTTTTGGCATCTTTTTTAATTCCAATCCTTACGGCTATATAATCATTATCATTAAGCTTCAGCATATTTATGTTTACACTTGAAACTTTCTTCTCATCTATATACGCACCATCTTTTCTTACAGCCCAATTCTTTAGCATGCCAAACTGGGTTGAACCGTCGGACCACCAAGCCGGATTCAATTTTCCACGCCTTCCTCCAAAATCCCCCGGGCTGGTCCATGTACCGCAATCCATTCCGTTTATCCACATGGTTATATCCGATGGCCAGTCGTTCCTATAGTTTGGGGCCTCAGAGCATATCTCCAGCGATATATTTATCCGTTTTGGCTCCACCTCTTGCAGTATTGTATTGGGGAATCTATATTCCAAATAGCCGCTGTGGAACCATATAAGCTGTGCATTAACCCTATCCGGATTGTAAAATCCCCTTGGATCGTCTTCGACACCTATGTATTTTTTATCATTAACAAGCCCGCAGGTAGGCGCGGCC
The DNA here is from genome assembly GCA_030016385.1 of Clostridiales bacterium. Lineage (NCBI taxonomy): Bacteria > Bacillati > Bacillota > Clostridia > Eubacteriales > Clostridiales bacterium. Next base: position 21,099 of record JASEJN010000025.1, read on the forward strand.
TTGCAATCGGTAAAGCTGCCTATCGGCATATTGATGTAAAACGAATTTTCATGAAGGCTGCTCTTAGACATCAACGTGATCTTTATAGTATCGCGCTTCCTGCTGCATAACTTCATAGAGCCCCTCGTGCCCGGTTGAAGTTCAGTATGGATAAGACCGGCATCTTCCAGTACCCTTATGTTTACGGCTGCCGTCGATGCCGGAATATTTAGGTGTTCTGCAATTTCATTCACGTTCAAGCTATAATAGTTTAAAAGCTTTATGATATCAATCCTGACCTCTGAAGCCAAAGCCTTTGCAACACTATACAATTTCTCCGGTTTTTCTATGCTAAGTTCTATCTCCTTTGCCATATCCACACTTCCATTTTACTAAAATTCTGCAGAACCTGTTGTCCTTGGGAAGGGAATTACATCCCTTATGTTCGACATTCCTGTAAGGTACATTATAAGTCTCTCGAAACCAAGGCCAAAACCTGCATGCTTTGTACCTCCGAATTTTCTGAGTTCTAAATACCACCAGTAGTTTTCCTTATTCATCTTAAGCTCATCGATTCTTTTTTCAAGCATATCAAACCTTTCTTCTCTCTGGCTTCCACCTATGATCTCGCCTATGCCCGGTACGAGAAGATCAGTTGCCGCTACAGTTTTGCCATCATCATTCATCCTCATATAAAAAGCCTTTATATCCTTTGGATAATTGATTACGAATACCGGCTTGTTAAATACATCTTCCGTTATATATCTTTCATGCTCGGTTTGCAGATCCATTCCCCACTCAACGCCATATTCAAAATGCTTTCCCGATTTTTTGAGTATATCGATGGCCTCCGTATAGCTTATCCTGGCAAATTCAGAATTTACGACATTGTTTAATCTGTCAGTAACCCCCTTATCGATAAATCTATTGAAAAATTCCATTTCCTCCGGAGCATTTTCCATAACATAGTTTATGATATACTTCATCATATCTTCAGCCAGATCCATATCATCTTCCAAATCTGCAAATGCTATCTCAGGCTCTACCATCCAGAATTCCGCCGCATGCCTTGTAGTATTTGACTTTTCGGCCCTGAATGTAGGCCCAAAAGTATATACATTTCTAAAGGCAAGAGCATATGCTTCGGCAGATAGCTGGCCGCTCACCGTGAGATTCGTCTCCTTACCGAAAAAATCCTTGGTATAGTCAACGTCGCCTTTATCATCCTTGGGAACATTTTTAAGATCAAGAGTCGTTAATGTGAACATCTCGCCGGCGCCTTCGCAATCGCTGCCTGTAATTATAGGCGTATGCACATATACAAACCCTCTGTCGTTAAAGAATTTATGGATGGCATATGCCGCAATGGATCTCACCCGAAATACGGCTGAAAAAGTATTGCTCCTCGGCCTTAAGTGTGCTATGGTCCTTAAGAACTCCAGAGAATGCCTCTTTTTCTGCAGAGGATATGAAGGATCGGACATTCCTTCGATTTTGATGCTTTCCGCTTTTATTTCAAAGGGCTGTTTTGCATTCGGGGTTTCATCCAATCTGCCCTCTACAATTATAGATGAGCTTACAGGAAGTTTTGCTATCTCCTTAAAATTCGGGAGTATATCGCTGAATACAATCTGGATATTTTTAAAAAAGCTTCCGTCGTTCAGCTCTATAAAACCGAACGTTTTCGAATCGCGTACGGTCCTTACCCATCCTGACACCCTTACAGTTTTTCCAGAATACTTTTGTGTTTCTCTGTATATGTTTTTTACTAATGTACTTTCCATGACATACCTCCAGTTTATATCCTTTTGCATATAAAATAATCAAATTATTTAAATTCAATATATTTATTATATACTATTTTATAAAAAATGAGGTATACTTAAATCCCATTTTATTTTTATCTTTTACTTATAATGCTTTCTCGAAAAGTTCATAAAATAGGTACCACGTATTAATGGCACCATTTAGAAGATAAATCGGTTCTGCATTTTTAGATGCCATTAAGATGATTTTAAATAATATATGTATAATAAGTGATATAATTGGTTAAAAGCGCAACAGTATTATTGCGATTCAGCTATAAAGATAAGCAAAATAAATATTAGCAGTATTTAGTAGGGAGGTGAGGAAAATTTGAGTTACAATGTTTATGCGGGTATATTACGTATGATGGATTCATTTCAATCATCAAATAAGATTATAAACTTTCGTTACGAATATCATAATTCGTTTATTGAATTGAAAACAAAATATAATCTTTCCGGGATTGCAGGTAACGGCAGCACTATAATTAAAGCTACAAATCTGTTGAAATGGTTATCTGACAATGTTTATCACGATGGTTCTTCCACTGTTCAAGTTGAAGATAATGCTCTTGCCCTATTAGAGTATTCGTTTGGAAAGGGAAAAGACTTTGGAATTAACTGCCGCAGTCTTTCTATAACATTGGCAGAATGCTGTTTGGCATTGGGATTAAAAGCAAGGGCCGTCTATATCATGCCCTTTTCTCCATATGACCATGATAACCATGTAATCTGTGAGGTTTGGATTCCTGAATTAAAAAAATGGATAATGCTCGACCCCACATACAACACTTATGTTATGGATAAAAGCAGCTATATACTAAATACCTATGAGCTCAGGACTGCTCTGGCAAATAGAGAAAAAGTCACTTTTTCAAAGGGATTGAATTATAACGGAAATTATAATCAAGATAAAAATGAAATAACAGAATATTATGCTAAAGACTTATTCTTTTTTTCTTGTATGGAAACACATACATTTAATTCTGGGCAACTCAAATCCAATAGGCAATTGTTTTTCGTCCCTGTCGGATATGATGTGAAGAAATCTTACCTAATCAATATCGATTACAGAATGAAAAATTTTGGCGACAGCGACTGGTTGAAAAAGCGCAGAGAATCAACTGAACATAAGGAATTTATATGTTGCCCCATAGAAGAACTCCTAAAAAGCCCTATCTAATTGCTCATAAAATAAGCTGGATGATTCACAGCCCTTTTATAAACTAAATGGAGCCAATATCATATGGCTCCATTAAAAATATTTCAATCGATATGGAATCTGATTTCCCTTTTTTTATCCTTGTTAATAGAAAAGCTTTTATTTATATGTTGAAATTTCATAAAGCATAGCATCAATATTCTCTATCGGCGTATCAGACAATATGCCGTTTCCTGCCGATAAAAGAAGTCCGCCTTCTTTTTTATAAAATGTATCGATAAGCTTTCTTACTCCATCTCTTACATCCTGTACGCTGCCATCAGGCAACAGATGCTGTACGTCTATTCCTGCCAGAAAGCTTATCCTGTTTCCAAATTTCTTTGCGGTGTATTCTTCATCCATGCATCCCTTTTGTACTGGGTGAAATACATCCAGACCAGCATCTATAAGGTATTCCATAAGCTTGGTATTGTCACCGCAGGAATGCAAAAATACATGCATGCCCCTCTCATGAACATAGCCTATGAACTCTTTATACAAAGGCAAATATAATTCCTTAAATATTGCAGGAGACATCATGGGTCCTTTCTGATGCCCCAGATCATCAGATGTGAATATACCGTCAAATCCCAATTTAGCATATCTGTCCACAATAACTTTATAATAATCCAAAAGCCTTTTGCCAAGTATTTTTAATTTATCCATATGATCATAATAATCCATCATAAGATTTTCCATACCTCTTATACCCCAGAACCGCTCATGAAAAAGCCTCCACCAGCAGCCAAGCTTATATCTGCCCTTTGCATCAGGTAAACTTTTTATTACATAGTCAAATGTTTCAGGCTCTGTGGGATCCGGGAATTCATCCAAATACCTGTCAAAATCCGACCAGTCCGGAAGTAATTCATACATGTTACCTATGCTGTGCTTTGCAACTTTGCTGTAATCTATACTATAACCCCACCTGTAATTTGGATTTGATATCGGACTTTTTGTTTCACCGGGGTCTATGTACCATGCTGTAAAAATATCATCAGGATATTTCTCGGCAATTTCATCCAATCTATGGCCATACTTTTCATACAAGCCTTCTCCCCACCATTTGTGCATGACAAGGGGTATCTTGCTTCCGCCTTTTCTCTCTATTGCTTTTATAACTTCAATCCGGCTTAAGGGCTCTCTGATCATCCTATCATTCCCTTTCAAAATATTATAACATCCTTTATAATTATATTTGTAAAATCAATATTATGCTTTCAAAATATTATTAATTGTTTCAAAATATTATTATGATTTACAGCAAAGGTGAGCTTATGCATCCCAATGTGAAATATGTAAAAATTTCAGAAGAACAATTCTCCCCTAAACTCATAAGGGTATCTTTGTTTACAGCCGGCAGAAATATACCTGCAGGCAGCAGGTTTGACAAACGATATGTTTACGATTATGAGCTTGAGTTTTATACATTCAGCAAAGGGGCCATGATGATAGAGGATAAAGTTTTTCCGGTAGAAAAAGGGGATATAGTATTTCGCAGGCCCGGGCAGCTCGTTCAGGGTATACTGCCGTATTCATGTTATTTGCTTTGCTTTGATTTGCTTGGAAATACCGTCAGGAATATCGAAACTTATGATTTTGGCAAGCCAATGCCCCTGCAGCCGTATTATTCAAACGACTTTCTGGATTCAATACCACCGCTTTTTCATACGCCTGTTGAAGATGTTTATATGAACATCTTTGATAAAATTCTATCCGAATCGATAAGCTCCGGGAAAGGTTCCACACTTATTACAAAATCCTTAATATTGCAGCTTTTGTACCAGATATATACCGATACCGCAAATGACGAATATAAACTTTTGAAAAATTCCCCTTATTACAGCAGGATTAAAAGTTCTATCGATTATATGAAAAAAAATATTAAAAATAATATATTTTTATGTGATATAGCCAGGTCGGCAAACTTAAGCCCGACATACTTTAATAAAATTTTTACAGAAACGTTAAAGACGACTCCCAACGATTATCTGACAACGCTTAGAATGAACGCAGCAAAAGAACTTTTGGTAAGGACAAATATGCCTGTATGCGACATCGCTTTGGAATGCGGCTTTTCAAATATACCTTATTTCAGCTATGTTTTCAAGAAATATAACGATATGCCGCCTTTGAAATTCAGAAAATCCTATAAATATATTTATTGAATCTGCGATTTTCGCACAAAAAAACAGGCCATATATATGGCCTGTTATATATCCAGACTGTCTCCAAACTTTTGCTTATTCTGAATGATTAATCTGTATGCCATCTTATATGCCTCATCATAATTTTCCTGATCTTCATCGATAGCATCTTTTTCTATATGTATTTTATCCCCCTCCTGTCTCAAAACAACACAATAGGGCATATTGTTATAATTAACAATTACCCTGAAACCCTTTGTAAAAGCTTTCACATTTTTCTCCCCGAATATTTCAGATAACAACTCCTGAATTGCACGCAATTCCATATATATTCCCCCAATAATATTAAATTAACCATAACGTAAACTACCGATATTTTATATGAGCAACATGTCGCCATAGAGATTATGTGTGAACTTACCAGACTTAAAGTCACAGGTGTTAGCTCACAGAATGATAAATTGAGCACAAAACCGGTATTCAAAACAGGATGCTTTTTACTATATATATAATAATACTAAACACAAATTATTACTATATTAACTTCTTTAATTCGCCAAACTTCCAGTTTGTAAATAAAAGCAAAATATATTAAAAAGCATTTTGTTGAAATCATAGTATTAAAATAAATAAAATAAGCAAAATATTATTGAAAAGAATTTTATGTTATTTAAAAGGGGTGTTAACTTGAAAAGAAAATATTTTATATTACTATGCTTGATAATATTGGTTATGTCCGGCTGTATGCAAAAAGGGCAGATTTCCAAAAACAATATGCAAAATCCTACCTCTTTGATCTCGGCATCATACAGCATGGCAGATTTATACAATGTAACGCTTAAAAATAATTCTTCAGTAAAGAGCGGTACCGATGGCAATGCTCCAAAACTTTTCACCCTTTCAAACGGGACAACAGTGAGAGTTCTGGGCAAGGTCGATAATAAGTGGTATGTCGTAATGCCATCCAATAATATGGTAGGCGTCATACCGATAAGCGACGCAGCGCCGGCGCCTTCTTCGTCATCCAAACCTGTACCGAGTACGCCAAACGCGCCAACAAGCGGAAATACCTCCGAAGAGTCGGCAATGCTAAGCCTGCTAAATACCTCAAGGACAAATAACGGACTCAAAGCACTCAAGATAGATGAGCAGATTACAAAAGTTGCAAGGCTTAAGGCACAGGATCTTGCTAAGAATAATTATTTCAGCCATGTTTCTCCAACATACGGAAGTCCTTTCGATATGATGAAAAAATATGGAATTTCCTATCTTTATGCCGGAGAAAATCTGGCAAAAAATACAAATGTAAATGCAGCCGAGACAGCGCTTATGAATTCACCATCTCACAGGCAGAATATATTAAACTCCAATTTTAACTACGTAGGCATTGGGGTTGCGTCAGATGGCAATGGTTCAAAAATATATACCCAGATGTTTGTAGGAAGATAGCAGCCTGCAGCGGCGATGCTAATTAAAACGGAAGTCCCTGAAATTCGGACTTCCGTTTTAATTAGCATCTAAGTATACAGCCAGATTTATGGCTCATCAATAGTTATGGCACTTACAGGGCAGCCATCGGCAGCCTCCTGCGCCGTGCTTTCCGATCCTTCGGGAACAACTTCCTGTATTGCATGGGCCTTTCCACTATCACCCATCTCATATACTTCAGGCGCTGTCGAAGTGCAGAGCCCGCAGCCTATACATGTATCTTCATCTATTCTTGTTTTCATACACATTCCACCTTTACAAAAAATAAATTTATAACCTTAAAATTATTATATCCATAAAATTAATTTTTAGCCAATACTACTTTTCTTGCAGTTTGCGCCGCTGAAGCCGCATCAGGTTCATAAATATCTGCTCCTATCTCCTTTGCATAATTAAATGTAACAGGCGCTCCGCCTATCATCACTGTAACTCTATCCCTTAATCCTTCTTTTCCAAGGGCATCTATCGTCTTCTTCATTCCAGGCATCGTTGTAGTTAAAAGTGCCGACATACAGACTATATCAGGATTATTTTCCTTGACTGCCTGAACAAACTTATCAGGTGAAACATCTACACCTAAGTCTATTACTTCAAGACCCGCCCCTACCAGCATCATCCTCACAAGGTTCTTTCCGATATCGTGAAGATCTCCTGCAACAGTCCCGATGATAGCTTTTCCTATAGGTTTTACTCCTGTTTCAGACAAAATAGGCCTTAGGATTGTGAGTCCGGCATTCATTGCTCTCGCTGCGATTAATACCTCCGGCACATAAACTTCATTATTTTTAAATTTGATTCCTATAACATTCATGCCATCAATCAAGGCGCCAAGAATTTCTTTGGCGCTGATACCATCATTCAGTGCCTTTGTGACAAGTTCACGGACCTTGGGTGCAGAACCTGCCTGCAGTTTTTCGGATATTTCATTTAAGATTTCCATTATTTTTGCCCTCCAATCATTTTTAACTAAATTTTATGATTATTTCATCCAATCATATATAATAATTCGGACTCTGTTTTGTAATATTTTGCTCTAATCGCTTATTTTATTGAAATATTGTTATATTCATAAAGTTTAGTTACGATAAATGCTCTGGCTACTCTAAATATCCATCCGGATGATTTTTGTGCCACTTCCATGCTGTTTCGATAATACTGCCAATATCATCAAACCGAGGCTTCCATCCGAGTTCCCTTTTTATTTTTTCAGATGATGCAATGAGTCTGGCAGGATCTCCTGCCCTCCTCGGACCCAACACTGCCGGAATAGGATCTCCTGTAACCTCCCTTGCTTTATTTATAATCTCCTTTACAGAAAATCCCTTTCCGCTTCCAAGGTTATAAACAGAGCTCCCTCCTCCGTCCCTCAACTTCTTTAGAGCAAGGATATGAGCATTTGCAAGATCAGTCACGTGGACATAATCCCTTATACATGTACCATCTTCAGTATCGTAATCATCACCATATATAGTAATATTCTTTCTTTTCTTTAAAGCTGTCTGAAGCACTATCGGTATAAGATGGCTTTCCGGCCTGTGGTCCTCACCGATCTTTCCGCTTGCATCGGCTCCGCATGCATTAAAATACCTTAAGGAAACATATTTTATCCCGTATGCAATATCCGACCACTTTAACATTTTCTCAACGCACAACTTCGTTTCGCCATAGGGATTGGTAGGAATAGTTTTATCGCTTTCCTTGATCGGGATATTTTCAGGCTCTCCATATGTCGCTGCAGTCGATGAAAATATTATCTTCTTCACACCGTGCTCGCTCATTTTTTTAAAAAGGTTCAAACCGCATATGAAGTTGTTATCAAAATAATCAAGGGGAGCTTTCATACTTTCGCCTACCAGCGAAAAAGCTGCAAAATGAATGACAGCCTCTATATCGTTTTCAGAGAAAACCTTTTCTATAAAATCAGCATCATGCAGATCACCTCGATAGAATTTCCCTCCAAGTATCGCATCTTTATGCCCCTTGCTCAAATTGTCTATTATAACGACCTGCTCTCCCCTTCTCAAAAGTTCAAGAACGGTATGGCTTCCTATATATCCTGCACCGCCTGTCACAAGTACCGCCAAAACAATTACCTCCTTATATAATTAATATTTTATGTTAATCAGTAAAACAAATCACTGATTAACATGCAAATTGCTGAAGGCATCCCCGCATTGGCCCTCTTTTAAATTTACACAGTCTTTATTTTAAACTCCCATATATTATACCATTTTTCTGAACTGGCCAGGAGCTATACCCTCTATTTTTTTGAATACCTTTGTATAATAACTCTGGTCCGTAAATCCAACCATATGGGCGACCTCGCTCAAAGGTATTTTTAAATCAGCCAAATATTTTTTGCTCTGTTCCACTCTGACTTTGTTCAAATAATCTATAAAATTGATCCCTACTTCCCTTTTGAAGAGCCTGCTAAAATATGACGTACTCAAATATACGTATTTCGAAGCACTCTCCAGGGTTATATCATTCATGTAATTGTCATTTATATATGCTATGGCTTTGTGTATTATATAAGAATTATTTACATTATTAACAGTAAATACGCAATCCGCAAAACGTTCGAGCACCTTTATAATCCATCCGCACAAACCTTCCACATTGTCAAACTCAGATATTTCGTTCAAATACCTGAGTTTTAATCCGAATATCATTTCAAGGTTCCCTCCGCCTTCGACGGCAGCCCTTGAAAGCATTATCATAAGTTCCAAAACCTTTGCCTTGGTAATCTCGAAATTATTGCCGCTACTAAAAAGCGCATATCCCAAAAGCTCATTTAATATGATTTTTGCGCCTTTTTTATCACCGCTTTTAACCTTTGACATAAGTTCATCTTCAAGCTCAATGGGATAATATTTGGATATATGCTCGGAATAATCGAGGTCCTTTACATACTGAATGCTCTCATTGATTTTAGCCTGCTCCTGGTAAAACTTCTTTCTTTCGCTAAGTATGCCGCTCTCCTCAGAGATTAGAGCCTTTGCAACTACATAAAGCATATCAGAAAGATGCCTTACTCTCTCAGGCTCTACTATAGGAACGGCATTTATATACGCATGGAGTATCCCACGGTTTTGTACATCAAAATCATTTATCCTTATTATATCATCTATCAGTAAACCATCCGGCTCACACATTTGAACGGGTCCGCCTACCAAAGCTCCCATATACAGTCCCTTGACGATTATGGATGCTGTCCAGTGAATAAGCCCCCCAGGGCACGAATATATATACCCGTCGCCTATCTTTTCAGATTGCCTGCCAGCTTTTAAATGAGCGCTTTTGCATGGGCAATTATTACCCGAAAGTTCTTTGAATTTCTGACAATACATGGATACGGGACCTTCAGAATATAAAGATTCACCCTTATCATCCGTGGCAAAAGATGCAATACCCGTTGATATATAATACATCTTTAAATATTCCCTTATAATATTATCATCCTGCAAAATCATCTATTGTCCCCCAAGCATCATCGAATCAACAAAATATTCCTGAAAATCCTGCCTTCCTGAAAGTTCTATATATGAAGCATTTTGAATTATTTTATCAATTTTTTTGCTGCACTCCCTGGACATCAAATACATCCTCGCCCCTGTCCCTGCGGAATTTCCTATGGATTTGACTTTTCCGGAAAATTCCTTCAAAAGGAGCCCGATATTGAGCGCACTGCCTACCCTCATAAAATTGCCAAACCCGCCTGCTATATATACGTTTTCCACATCAGACGGCGATAATCCCTTCTCTTTCAGCAGTATTTTTGTTCCGGCACTTACCGCTGCACTTGCAAGCTGAACTTCACGAACATCCTTCTGCGTAAATACTATATCTCCTTCAAGTACAAATTCCTTCATGCCCTTATTTATCCTCATTCTCTTTTTTATCGGCTCTTTAAAGTCAGCATCATCGTCATCAGCCATCCTTCCGGTTTCATCTATTACGCCGAATTTCAGAAGCTCCGATACCATGTCCAAAACGCCGGAGCCGCATATGCCACATGGCTTTTCATTGCCGATCGTCTTATAAATAGTCCTCTTCGAAAGGTCAACCGATGATATAGCTCCTCTTATGCCGGCAGTTCCCCATTTTATATTCGCACCTTCAAAGGCCGGTCCTGCAGCTGTTGCACATGCCACGATGCCATCGCTGTTTCCAAGGGCTATTTCCCCATTTGTACCCAAATCCAGAAGCAAGCTGTATTTATCTGAATCCATCATCCCACATGCAAGTATTCCTGCAGTTATATCGCTTCCGACATAACTTGCAACTCCCGGCAAAACCGTTACATATCCATTTATATCAATGCCTGCATCGCAAGCTTCCATTTCAACAGCATCGCATGTGACAGCTATATAGGGCGAAAGAGAAATATTTTTAGGAGGAAGACCTAAAAATAAATGTATCATGGTTGTATTTCCGACAACAGTCATATTATATATATAATCTGTTTTTATTCCACTTTTAACGCACAGCCTCTTTATCATTTCATTTATCTGCCCGACTACGGCATCATGCAGTATTCTTAAACCATCATCATTTTCTATCGTATAATTTATCCTTGATATTACATCGGCGCCATAAACTCTTTGCCTGTTGACGCCTGATTCAACGCTTAATACTTTCCCGGTCCTCAAATCCGTAAGATAACAGGCGATCGTTGTAGTCCCTATATCCACAGATACACCGTACAAAACGCCCGAAGTATCGCCTTCATCTATATCGACTAAAACATTTTTATATAACGAAGCTGTTACATTGTAATCAGCTTTTCTCAAAGTCTCAGATATTTTCGGCATCAGACTTTCTTTAATTCTGATATCATCTGTTTTTACAGAATCCGAAAGCCTTCTGCAGTCGCTTCTTTGATCCTTTAAAGTCGGCTTATCTATGACCATATATTTTTTCGACACATAAGGGTCTATATTAATATCCATACTTCCGCCTTCGATTAAAACATCCATAGACTCTTCGCTGAATGTTTCTATTTGTGCAGGGTTAAATATCTTAACGCCGCAGGCAAGCCTTATGCCATTTTTTATTTCATCCAATCCAAGATGTCTTTTATCAATTTCAGATGACCTGGGGGCCCCTTCCTTAAACAGTACCTTGCACTTGCCGCATATGCCTTTCCCGCCGCATGTGCTCTGTATATGAATTTTTTCACATCTTAATGCGTCCAAGAGGTTTGTCCCTCTTTTGACATATATCAAACGGTCATTAACCCTTATTTCAACCTTTCCATCCATCCTGTATCGGCAATTTTTCATATTACATTCGCTGCATATATGATCAGCCCTCGTTATGCCTATTCCCTTTCCAAAACCGTACATTACGGACGTAGACTTTAACGGTACCATAAGATACGAATCTGTAAACCTTACACCTATTTTTGATGCGTCAACAGATGCAGAAATACCTTTCTGCCCTTTGATATCCCATCCGCCGGAACCCGGGGAAAGCCTCGATGTAATTCCCATATCAGTATCCTTTATATTGCTTATCAATTTATTCCACATTGCTTTATTTATATATTCCACAGCAGTCGTGCCTATACTGTCTGCGATCATCCCTTTTAAATAATCCCCATTTTCAAAGGATGATTTTATTATACTGTCTATCTCTTTTCCAATTGTCGTCACTGTGATTATCACATAGTCACATTTTTTCAGCTTTGATGCGATATACTCTCCTTCAAATACTACAGAATTATCGAGAATTACCTTATCATCATATTTTTCTTTTATACCGAATTTCTCACAGGTAACTGCAGGTCTTATATATTTCGAACAAGATTCGATTTCATTTCTTATTGATTCCAGCAATTCTCCTTCAGGATATTCATCCTTATATCCGAGAAGCCTCAATATATCATTTTCTTCAATCTGAATATCAAAATCGTTATAGATAGTCATACAGCACCTCTTCCGCATCATCATTGCAACAGATTCTTTTATCTATTCCGCGATTCATAATATGAACCTGTGTTATTTTTAGCACTCATTCGCCAGATTCAAATTTTGTTGCTCAAAATAACACAATTCTATTTATGATCGATTTCATGCTACGAATTTAAATTATCTATTTTATATTATATTCTATGCACATGTTTATCTCAATAAGATATTACTTTGATTCGTAATATGAACTTATGTTATTTTGAACACTCATTCGTCGCTCAAAATAACATAATCCTATTTATGCCTGATTTCAAATTGCGAATTGAATAATTACTACTGCAATCCATGATTTGAGCCTGTATTATTACACCCGATTTCATATTGCAAAATTGAAGCAATTACGACAATATAATGCAAGAATTATAAATTATGAACTATACTCATAACTATGGTTTTTGCTATCATCAAAATATAAAGATTATATCAACATATTTTATGAATAACTTAATGGAGGAAATTATTATGAATTCAAAGCAACTGGTTCTTGATGCCTTAAAATGCAAGGAAGTAGAAAGGGTTCCATGGGTTCCTTTTGTAGGATGCCATGCCGCCAAGCTGATAAACGTCACTGCCGAGGAATATTTTAAAAATGCTGATAATATTATAAACGGTGTTACAAAAGCCTACGAAGTATACAGACCGGATGCCCTTCCGGCACTGTTTGATCTTCAGGTAGAGGCAGAAGCAATAGGCTGCAAGCTTAAATATGCAGATACCAATCCGCCGTCAGTTGTTACTCATCCTCTTGAAGATGGAGCCAAACTGTCGGATTTAAAGGTTCCTGATGAAAGTGCCGGAAGGTTTCCAATTATTTTGAAGGCTATGAGAAAAATATGCAGCACTCTTGGAGACAAGATTGCCATATACGGTTTGATTACAGGACCTTTTACACTTGCCCTCCATCTCCTTGGAACAGATATATTTTATAAGATGGCAGACGAACCGGAATATGTCCATGAACTTTTAAAGTTTACAAAAAGTGTATGCATAAATACTGCAAAAATGTATATCGAAGCCGGAGCCGATGTCATCGCAGTCGTGGATCCTATGACATCCCAGATATCCCCCAGGGATTTTGCAAAATTTGTTTCACCATATGCAAAAGAGATCTTCGAATTTATAAAATCCAGAGAAAAGTTATGTTCATTCTTTGTATGCGGAAATGCGAAAAACAATATTGAAGAGATGTGCAAGTGCAACCCGAACAATATATCTATCGATGAAAATATTCCCCTTGAATATGTAAAAAGTGTATGCAATAAATATGGCATATCCTTTGGAGGAAATATAAAACTTACTGTTACGATGTTATTCGGAACCCCTACAGATAACATAAATGATGCGGAAAACTGCATGTCGATAGGAGGCAAGACAGGATATATACTTTCGCCAGGCTGCGATATTCCCTTTGATACTCCGGAAGAAAATATAAAGGCGATCTCAAGCCTTGTGCACGGAGAAGTAAGAAAATTCCTTCAATCGACAAATGTACTGGAGGGTATAAATATTAAAATACCTGATTATAAAAATGAAAAGCAGGTAATCGTGGATATAGTGACAATAGATTCTGCAAGCTGTGCCCCCTGCCAGTATATGGTCGAAGCCGTTAAAAATTCATGCAGTCAATTCGGCAGCAAGGTAAAATGGGTGGAACATAAAATTAAGGAAAAAGAATCGGTAGTTTTTATGCTCAAAATGGGTGTTTCAAATATACCTACAACACTGATCGATGGCGAAATCAAATATGTAAGCATAATACCCGATGAAAACGCATTGACTGAGGAGATCAAGAAAGCCTTGGCAAAAAAAGGATTATAGAAATTGCTTTAAGGCATAATATATGATATATATTGCAGAGGATGTTTATGATGGGTTTGAAAAGGGTTAACGTCAAGATAGTAGAGTCGAAGCAGCCATGCAGTGCTTGCCTAATCACGGGAAATCTGGTAAGGGAAATGATGGATAAGATAAGCAGGGAACTCGGGTGCGTGGACATCGAAAATATAAAATTAAGCGACCTTAAAAATATCCATTCTATAAAGGGGCTGGAAGTTGAAAACTTCCCGGCTATTATAATAAATGGGGAACAAATAACTGCAGGATCCCTTCCCATTAAGAGTAATATTATATCGATTATCAAAAAAGAGGCAGGATACGATGAAAAAGACTGATTTATGCATAATAGGCGGATTTTTGGGAGCCGGTAAAACTACATCGATACTATCTATTGCAAAACGCCTTGCGGACTCGGGGAAAAAGGTAGGTATCGTTACGAATGACCAGGGCAGTGAGCTTGTAGATACAAACTTTTTGATAAAATCAGGCCTTCAGGTGCTTGAAGTTACAGGAGGATGCTTTTGCTGCAACTTTGACGAGTTTACCGACAAAGTAAATAAATTATCTGAAACACTAAAACCCGATATAGTTCTTGCAGAGCCCGTCGGAAGCTGTACCGACCTTATCGCTACCATCTTCAAACCTATACAGGCAGATTTTGTCAAAAATTTTGTTATGTCTCCTCTTTCAGTTATTGCCGATCCTAAAAGAATAAAAAAGCTCATGATGGGAAAAGATTCACTGTTTCCATCTGAAATAAATTATCTGTTCAAAAAGCAACTCGAAGAGGCAGACATTATCGTATTGAATAAAATAGATTTGTTAACTCGTGATGAAATATCGGAAATAAAAAAATTTCTAAAACATGAATTTAAAGGCACTGAGGTGATTGCAGCATCTGCCAAATATGGAACAGGAATTGATGATTGGGTGTCGCTTATAACTGGAAGGATCGCTCCCAAAAAAGAATCACTGAAAATAGATTACGAAACGTATGCAGCTGCGGAAAGCTTCTTAGGCTGGTTCAACAGCACCGCTGTTATCAGCTCCGATTCGCCCTTGGATATGAATAAATTAATGGATCATCTTATTGGCTGCATAAAAGAAAAACTTTTGAATGCAAAATGCGAGATAGCTCATCTTAAAATATATGCTATATCAGGCGACGATTTTGCAAAAGCAAGCCTTACAGGTTTATATGATGATACCGATTTCAATAAAAAAATGGAAAGTGCTGCAAGCAGTGCAAATATTATAATCAATGCGAGAGTCAGCGCATCACCTGAGATTCTAAAGCCTATTATACTGGAATCATTAAAAAGCACTGCTGCAATCTTTGGTACAGCACTTTCCGATATAGAAATCCAGTGCTTTAAGCCATCAAGGCCGAAGCCTAAATACAGGATGCAATAAAAACCGCCAATATTCCATAACATTCTTCAAATAATCTTAATGAAAACTTAGTCTGATGGCATTAATTGATGTATTACAATTAACAAATGCTATCATGATGCATAACATAATACTGTATTAAATAATATACACGGAGGTTTTTATGTTTCCATTTTGGACACCGGGCTATGGATTTTTCAATAGTCCATATTGGTTCAATTATAATTACTACTATTATAATTTCCCCAGGTTATACCCGAGAATGGGGTCTGATGAATTTGAAGATGACGACTTAAAAAACATTTACGAAGATGTCCCAGGTAAGGATAGTGAAAATGTAAAAGTGCAGTATCCAGACTACAACCGTATGAGAGGCGAAGAAAATGAGAGTCTGGAAACCGACGGCCTTTCGGGACACGGAAATGCAGGGCTCTACTCTCCAGATACAATACCGCAAAATATGGCAGGAACAGCTATGAATTCGGATAATATCGCGAACGCTCTGCTGAAAGATGATCCTGACATATTAAGCACTCTGACTGCATACGGCATACCGATAGACTCCGCAAGACAAGTGGTCAAAAGGATAATTGAGTCCTCGACAAAATACTGTAAGTAAAAAGGAGGCAATATATCTGCCTCCTTTTTATCTATATCCTGCCAGAATAAAATATCAATTTTTTTAATACGGACTTTATTTAAAGTTTCTGACTGCGTTTATCATGCTACTCACCTTATCACGGGATATCAGGAAGTCCGCCTTACCGTCTCTATATACTGCATAGAAATCACTATTGTAAGGGCAATATTCCGTAACCACTTGCTTATTCGTGCCCTTATTCAAGAAAAACGTTATCTTGACTTCAGGTTTTTGGGGAACATTCTTGTCATTTTCGGAATCCACGATAAGCCCTATGATTTTTTGGTACAGATCCTTGAATTTATCCTCGTCAGCATTCTTGCCGTTTAAGGTATAGGTCGTCACAACCTCATCCTTATCCCCGGACTTTTCTGCCTTTTTGGTTGTCCTCGTGAGTACGGCCGTATCCGTTTTGCCGCCGCTTTCAATCGTTATCTTATCTACATCATCAATACTAACGATATATGCAAACTTTGCAGTAATATCAAACGGTTTGATATTAAGCGCATCAAGATTCGACTTCGACATTTTATATACACCGTCTAAACCTTTAACGCTAAAATATATATACGAATCATCAACGTCTTTCCCAAAATAAATGTCCAGCGTGTTCTTATCATCTTTTTGCATGATTTCCATAGATGGCTTATCAAGACCATACTTTCCCAAATCAGACGCTTTATCTTCCACAACATCTGAAACCGTAAGCTTTCCAAGAGCATCAAGCACAGGTGATAGTTTTTCTGAATCCGTGCCATATACCCTGCTGTATGGCTGTGTTATGTTCCAACCGCTGTCAAGCTGCGCCTGGCCTGTCTGGGCTTTTTCATCATTTTTCTTGAGTTCAATCATTCTATTATTGCGCACTATTTTAATATAATTCAACTTTTCAGAATCGATCTTGGTCAATATATCCTTATTTCTTATATCTGCAACTGTATACATAAGATGCTGGCCATCTGCAGATGAAAGCAGATAAACCTTCGGATCGCCTTTCACCATGCCATAATAGTTATTGCCGTCGGGAGTCTTATCGCCTACGTAAACGACCTTCTCGCTTCCATCTTCTAAAATAGCCGTTGCGGAGGATGGAGAACTCAATCCATACTCCCCTAAATTGCCCGGATTGGAACTTACTATTTTGTCTGCATTGAGGGCAGAGAATGTTGAAACTATAGTATCTACAATATTCTGATCTATATTAATGCCTCCCTCAGATGTCAAAGCCCATTTGTCGTTTTTCTTCTCCAATTCGAGGATGCCGTCCTTATTCTTAATATTGATTTTGACTATTTTTTTAGAATCCAACTCCAAAAGTTTAACAGCTTGGGTATCGCTGCCCTGATCTTTGGTTTTCGACGGCCTTTTTGATATATAGATATAAGAAGCTGCAAGTACCGCCAAAAGTACCAAAAGAATTATAAGATTCCTCTTCTTCATGCACGCTTCCTCCTCAGCCACACAGTCACGCCCCAGATTATTATAACCGCAGGAATTATGATAACAGTTATGCCGGAATATACTAGCCTGCTAAGCTGACTCATATTCAAAGCTGTAGTATCAAGGCTCTTGGGACTTACGGAAATAGTATCTTCCTTATCCTGCAACCAGTTTAAACTATTTGTCATCAAATCAGTATTTCCACCCCTGGTGGCATTTATAAACTGTGAATTTAAAAATATGCCGTTTGATACGACAACCAGTTTTGTGTCGCCCTTTGCTGTATCATCCGATTTATCCGTTATAGCAACGGCAATATTAAACGGACCCGTTGAGTCTCCTGCCTCTTTATCCGATGTTGTAGCCTCTAAGTTTTTCTTGCCCCACGAATTGCTTGATGTTGTCAGAATAGGTTCAATTGTTATCGAACTCTTTTTAACATTCAATGTCTTTATTGCCTGGGCTCCCGGGATGAGCACGGCTACATTCGCCGATTTCAGCGGATTTACGATATCATGGCTTTCCATCTTCGGAAGCAGATAAATAGGATTTGAAGCAATATAATTGCTGTCACCTTCAACTACCACCACTTTATCAAGTCCAACGCCGTAACTGCCCAGAACGGACGCAAAGTTTGGCATATCCTCCTTAACTATATCCATAAGGAATATAGCCCTGCCTCCGTTTGACAAAAAGCTTCTTATGGCAGTTGTCTCGTCAGTCGATAAATCCCTCTTAGGAGATGCTATGACCAATGTGGCCTTAGGATCAAGCTTGGCATCTTTAGTCAAAAGATTGATATTTTTTATCGTATAGTTCTGGTTCTCGAGCTGCCCTGTAACTTCATCCGGAAGGCTGGTCTCCTCATGACCTTGAAGAACCTGGATTACAGAGTTTTCATTTGAAGTAACATAGGTTATGGCCCCTGTTATCCTCTGTTCTATTGCTAATGAATCAGCCTGTGGCTGCCCTGACTGGTCATACGAGTAATTGACAAGATCCGTTGAGTTTATCAGCTTGAACTTTGAACCTGATTCAACAACAATGCTGTCAACATTAACACTATTCCCATTTGACGCATACTTATTGGCAAATTGAGGATATTTTATAGGGTCTTTAAATTGAACATCTATTTTTTTGGACCTTGCCGCGTACTTATCCGCAATCTCTTTTATCGTTTCGTTTTCTTTCCCTGCCTCATCGAACACATATATGGTAACATTCTTATTCAGTTTATCCAGCACATTATAAGTTTGCTCTGATAGCGAAAAAAGTTTATTCTTGGTAAGGTCTACTTTTAAATTCAATTTACCCACCAGTAAATTTATTATTATAAGAATGGCAAGAGCAACAGCAGTTATAGCCGTGGCATAACCGCCATATCTGAATTTCTTATTCTTAAAAGAATTAACAAATTTCTCCATACTACTGCACCTCCTTAGCTCCATCTTCTCTTGTCGATTACCCGTATTGTCAAAAATACGAATGCCGCAGAGAAGGTGATAAAATATACAATCGAACTCACATCAAGTATACCCATGGAAAAAGTATCAAATCGCTTTAACAACGAAAACCATCCTAAAAATCTGGCTGTAAAGCCTTCAAACAATGTCTTTTTTGAAAAGTATACTATTATAATTGCTATTGCACCTGCAAGAGCCGTTATTATTCCGGCGTAAACATTTCGCGTTGTATAGTATATGATGAGACTTATAGCTGCGACGATTATCGCAGCAAATACTATACCGGCCGTAAGACTGGTCGGAAGCCCTTGCTGAAGCCAATCTATAAGCCAGATAAAAAGCAGCGCGCCGAACGTTCCTACGGCTGACGCAACCTGGCTTTCTGTCAATGAGGATATAAACAACCCCACTGCAATAAATGCTGAACCCATCAAAGCAAAACCTACATAATTTCCTACAATCTCCCATCCTTGAATAGACCCGAACATAGAAAGTATAAGCGGATATAAACATGTAATAAGCAGCGTAACGAAGAACAAGGCTACTGCTGCGAAATACTTTCCAAGCACGATCTGCGGAAGCGTGAGCGGCGACGTAAGCAAAAGCTGGTCCGTTTTCTGGTGAGTTTCTTCTGCAATAGATCTCATCGTCAGTATTGGTACCAAAAACAAGAAAATAAACGTAATGCTTTGAAGTACGGAATTATATTCTCCGCTTGCCGGGATCAAATCTGTCAAAGCAAAAAACAATCCCGATATGAACAAAAAGACGGACATAAAGATAAATCCTGTTACAGATGTAAAATAAGACTTAAATTCCCTGTTAAATATAGCTATCATTTAACATTTCCTCCTTCTTCCTGGGTCGTAACCTGCAGAAATACCTCTTCAAGGCTAAGGTCCATTGATTTCATCATGAGAATAGGAAGACCCGAGGCACTCATAAGCCTGAACAGTGATTCACGAATATCCACGCCCTTTTTAGCTTCAACCAGAACATCTACGGTTCCGGGCTCCCTTACCCCTTGTTCTTTGATCTTCTCTATATTTTCTAACTTTTTAAGAGCATTTAGTATATCATGAGCCCTTCCCTTTATTCTTAACATAAGGTTATTGCTATAACTTAGTTTCTTCGAAAGCTCATCGGGTGTGCCGCTTGCAACAATCTTTCCCTTATTTATGATAAGTACCCGATCGCATACTGCGCTTACCTCTGGCAATATATGAGAGCTCAATATTATAGTATGCTGTTTCCCAAGCTCCTTAATAAGATTCCTGATTTCAATAATCTGCTTTGGATCGAGGCCTACTGTCGGCTCATCCAGCACGAGCACCTTCGGATTTCCTATAATCGATTGAGCCAAGCCTACTCTTTGCTTATAACCTTTTGATAAATTCTTTATAAGTCTTCCTCTTACATCGGTAATTTTGGTAACATTCATTATTCTTTTAAGGCTTTTTTCGATATTGTCCGACGGTACTTTTTTTATCTTGCTTACGAATAAAAGATACTCCTCAACAGTCATATCCATATAAAGCGGAGGAAGCTCCGGAAGATAACCTATCTTTTTCTTGGCTTCTTCAGGGCTTTCCAGTATATCCACTCCATCCACCTTAACATTTCCATCTGTTGCCGAAATGTATCCTGTAATAATGTTCATCATGGTAGATTTGCCAGCACCATTTGGACCTAAAAAGCCCAATACTTCACCGTCTTTTATTGTGAAGCTGACATTATCTAATGCAACATGTTGTCCATAACGCTTGCTTACATTTTGGACCTCTATCATTTTTTTCACCTCTGTTACTTATTTTGAATATAGCTCTAATAAATCATTTTAACCATTAAATGTGTCAGTTTTGTGGCAAAAATGTTAACACTGCGATTTTACATTTAATGGCAAGCATTTTTGCCGCAATTAAAGTAACAGGCATGTTTTTCAATTCATACAATATATCAGATATTATAATGGAGGGATGGAGTATGAACATTGGCAAAATACTTAATATGGACTCCCATAAAATGGATGATAACCTGAAACAAATATTATTAATCGGAATATTGGCATTCATATTCATAGGATCAGGCGGCATAAACAGCATTATGAAGGCAGGAAATGCATATTCCTCATATAATGGTTTTGGCTTTGGTGGAACTAACATGGGGCAAAATCCCGAACAGGGAAACGGCAACAATCCAATGCCTGGAAATTATCAGAATACGGCAAACATGCCAAATGGACAGGATTATAGCAGAAAAAGAAAACATAAACACCATCGCCATAGAGAATCGAAAGATGGCGGAGATATAAATAATATGCCTGGGCAATCGGCAATAGAGAATGATTCCGACCAGAATAAGGAAAATATGAATCCTTCTGAGGCATTATACACTGTGAAATAGCAACGATAACGTTCCATTAATATAGCATCATTTTTACCGCAGCAAAACACTTAAAAGGCGATTCATTGATTCACAACACAGTTTTTGCCTCTTTCTTTAGCTGTATAAAGAAGCTTGTCTACTCTTTGAAGCAAAGAATTCATGTCGTCCTCTTTTTTTAGCGAAACGACGCCAAAGCTGCATGTTACATGCCCGATATCCGAAAACTCATGTTCCGAAATAAGTCTTTTTAATCTTTCACCAAATTCTAAGGCTTTATTATGAGGTGTAGCAGGAAGAAGTATAACAAATTCTTCTCCTCCCCACCTTGCAAAAATATCCGTTTCCCTTATGGAATCATTTATGAGACCTGTCATTTCGGTCAGTATTTTGTCTCCTTTGAGGTGACCGTAGCTATCATTGACTATTTTAAAATCATCTATGTCAAGCAAAAGCAAAGATAAATTTAAATTATATCTTTTTGACAGATTTATATTTCGCTTTAGCTCCTCATTAAATTTAAGCCTGTTGTATATGCCTGTAAGGGGATCTGTTATGGACAGCATCAAAAGCGCCCTGTTGTTTATATATTGAATCCGGGCATAACGATTCGTTTTGTACGACGTTATGATGACAAATATCGTAACCAGTGTTAAATATAATAAAATAGCTGAAAACTCATATAAACTAACCTGTCTGAAGTATAAATATGAAATCAAAAGAAAGAAAACAGAGGTCATTATGGAAATACCCGCCACATTTGACCACTTATTCGGTATCAGACAAAATGTTAAAAGCAAAACCACTATTCCAAAAGACAATATAAAAAAATTGGGGGATTCATATATAAAGCAGTTTGCCAAAATAAAAACGGATCCTGTAGATTCTAAAGCACTAATGCTGTGGTATATTGAAAGGCTTTCCTTTGCATATTTCAGTTTGATGTAAAATGTACATACCATGACCATTAAAACAACCCTGTTAATAACAAGCAGAATAAATATATTTAAACTTTTTATTAAAAAATATTCAGGTATTATGAACAAAAAGTAAAATATACCGAGTCCCAAAAACAGCGATCTTATATATTTAATGGAATTACTCATTTCATAATCCATAAATTCTTTTTCTAAATTTTTATCTTTAAACTCTGCGGTAATAGATAAAAATTCTTTGCTTGTTTCATCTTCCGAGGTATTAAACAAAGTGCTATTCATATATACTTATTATGCTGCCGGATATCAGTCAGACAGAGATTTGCTGCTCTTAATCTAATAATGCCCATATGCGTTGAATTCACAATAATTTTTTAATCCCCATATACAGGCAGCAATTAAAATTATATAAAGCCGGCCACTTAATAAGCGCTCACCTCCAGTATGTATATGTATATATTACCATTTATTGGGTTTCATTTCAATAGGAAAGTTATTATGTCTTCGATTCGTAATATGAGCTTATGTTATTTTGAACACTCATTCGCCAGATTCAAG
>JASEJN010000026.1 GCA_030016385.1 Clostridiales bacterium
ACGAGTTTCAAAAGCTCTTGGATTCTTAAGGCTGCTGGCCTTAGAACTTACAAAATTTGAATCTGGCGAATGAGTACTCAAAATAACATAAGCTCATATTACGAATTGAGGAATATCTTATATATTAGATTGCTTCTGTAAAGATAAAAAAATAAAATATTATAATATTCCTGAATGGTTTAAAGAAGGATTAACAGAATACAGCAGATTTTTAGTAACAAAGGAAAAAACAAATATAAAATCGCCGAAAAAAATAGATAGATGATTGCATTTACCTGCTTTTTCTGTACTCCGCTATGATGAGGTCGACCATCCTTCCATAACTGTATACTCCGTCGTTTTGCATGTTGCTTTTTAAATAAGCATCGTTTATCCTGTCAGATATTTTTTGCAGGCTGCCCTCATGCTTTTCCCAGTATAAATTGTTTTGCTTCAGGTCCCTTATCAATCCGGAACTATATTTTTTCGTAAGTTCCAAATAGGCTTTTTTATCATGCGTGTAGAGGGCATTCATGGAATTTATAAGCGCCAGCAAAACTCCTGAATATTGAAAGTCCGCATCGGGATTTTGCATGCAGACGAAATATGATATGTAATTAGCTTCATCTTCCCTGGCAAATCCCCTCTGATGAGCCATCTCGTGGCAGGCTGTCGACAGTATCATGGAGTCAGGCTGGTCGATATTCACATTTGCCTCGCCGGTGTAGGGAAAATATACGCCCGTTATTCCGGTATATGACATAAGCTTTGAGAGGAGCACTGGCTTTGGAAAGCCGTAAAGGCTAAAAAGCTTTGGATTTGTTTTTGAAGCATTATCAAATCCTGTATGAGCACGCTTGAATGCGCTTTTGTATCCGCCGTAAATGTACATGCATCCTTTCCCATCCTGATGTACTTTTTCCCTCAAAGTATTTGCCCTGTCGATTAAACTGCCGCACACCTGCCTGAGCTCGTTAACCGATGCCGGCCTTACGTCGAGTCCTGCAATTTTGGAATAAGGAAGTCTGTAATAATTAAGCCCCCAGAGGATGATGAACAGAAAATATATGACACTTATGGCAGAAAGGATATTAAGCAGAAGATCCCCAAACAGCCGAAAACTTTTTCTTTTTATGATACATACTAACTTTAAGGCGATATAAAATATCGCAGCTAAAGAAAAAACAATCAAAACCGTCTCCGCAAAAGAGAATGGAAGGCGGCCTAAAACAGCATTCATAGCCGCTATTATCGATCTGTATATCCTGCCTGTATATATTTTTTCGACAATATCCTGATGCATTGATGAAATATATACAAGCCCTATCGAAAAAGGCAAGAGCAAAATAAGTATAAACCTTATTGTATTTTTCTTACTGTTCACGATAATCAAATTCCCTTTCAATCTTTAGTATGCGATATTATTATAACATTAACGCAGGCAAAATATATATCCGCATAAAAATTATATGAAGAATATAAAATATGCCCCAAATATAAAATATATACAGAAACGGCTTATCCCCTTGAATTATTCGGGATTAATTGATAATATTAATGGCAATATAGACTATTGACAGGGACGGGATAAAAGTGAAGGATATAATTGTAGCAAAATTCGGAGGTACATCTCTTGCAGATGCCGGCAGGTTTAAAAGAGTCAAATCGATAGTGCAATCTGACGGGAGGCGCAGGTTTATAGTGCCGTCTGCGCCGGGCAAAAGGAGTAAGGATGATTTTAAGATAACGGATATGCTCTATGAATGCCGTGAGAAAGCAAAACTTGATATGCCTTTTGATGATATATTCGATATTATATCGAAAAGGTATACGGATATAATAAATGAACTTGGATTGAATCTGGACATAAATAAAAATCTTAAAGATATCAAAAACAATATAAAGCGCGGCGCATCAAGGGATTATACGGCCAGCAGGGGAGAATATTTAAATGCATTCATACTGTCTTGCTATCTTGGCATGGATTTTGTAGATGCGTCTGAAGTTATTTTATTTGATGAATGCGGAAATTTCGATGCGGATAGGACCAATGATGTTTTATCCGAATGCCTATCAAAAAAAGATTATGCCGTAATACCCGGCTTTTACGGCAGCATGCCTGATGGAAGAATCAAAACATTTACAAGAGGGGGCTCGGATGTGACCGGAGCCATTGTTGCGAGAGGGATTGATGCATGCCTGTATGAGAACTGGACGGATGTATCCGGATTTTTGGTGGCGGATCCGAGGATCGTGCCGGGTGCCCGGATAATTGAAAATGTCACATACCGTGAACTTCGGGAGCTTTCTTATATGGGTGCCACAGTATTGCATGAGGATGCCATATTCCCGGTAAGAAAGGCTAAAATACCTATTAATATTAAAAATACAAACCATCCTGAAGAAAAGGGAACCATTATAGCAGATGAATGCAGCTTCGGGGATAATGCGCCGGCTATTACCGGAATCGCAGGCAAGAAAGATTTCACCGCAATTACCATAGAAAAAACAATGATGAATGCTGAAATAGGTTTTGGAAGCAAACTCCTCTCCATAATTGAAAAACATAATGTATCCTTTGAACATCTGCCATCCGGGATAGATACTGTTTCCCTTGTTGTCGAAAGCTCTCAACTGCGGGGGAAAACGGGTATTATAATCGACGAGATAAAAAAGGAATGCAGGCCCGATTCGATATCTGTAAATCCTGATATGGCCTTGATTGCAATCGTAGGGCGCGGCATGGCAAATTCAAAGACGGCGGCAGCAAAGATATTTACAGCTCTTGCCGAAAACATGATCAGTATATTGATGATAGATCAGGGGTCAAGCGGTATAAATATTATCGTAGGGGTTAAAGACGGCGACTTCGAAAGGGCTATAAGGGCCATATACCATGCATTTCAGAATTGATGTCTTCAAAGGAGACCCAGGGAATCTGGCGAATGAGTGTTCAAAATAACATAAGCTCATATTACGAATTGAAGGTATATTTATGATGACAGTATATTATGCGGCATGATATAATAAAAATGCAGATTATGTATATGAAGGTGATGATATGGTTGTTGAGACGAAAGGACTCACGGTAAAATATAAGGACTTTGTCGCCGTTGACAATATCTCTTTCGATGTAGCCCCGGGTGAAATTTTTGGCATTGTCGGGCCAAACGGTGCCGGAAAAACTTCTACCATGGAATGCCTGGAAGGTCTGAAAAAACCATATAGTGGCAGGATCAATATTTTGGGTATCGATCCTGCAAACCGTAAAGAGCTCTACAATCATATCGGCGTGCAGCTCCAGGAAGCATCTTTTCCGGATCTCATTAAAGTAGAGGAACTCTGCCAATTGTTTTCGAGTTTTTATAAAAATCCGGCGGATTATCATATGCTTCTTGAACGCTTTGAGCTTACTGATAAAAAGAAATCATACGTGAAGAAATTGTCCGGAGGGCAGAAGCAAAAGATATCGATTATTGCGGCTTTGATTGCCAATCCGCAGGTCATTTTTTTAGATGAGCTCACCACCGGGCTTGACCCTCAGGCGCGTCTTGATATGTGGGAACTTATTAAATCCTTGCGCAGTGAAGGCAGAACAATTCTCATGACCACTCACTATATGGAAGAGGCGGAATATCTTTGCGACCGCGTCTGTATTATGATGAAAGGTAAAATCGTAGCGATAGGCACGGTCAAAGAGCTGATTGAGCAGACCGGCATCAGCCAAAAAATCACGTTTTCGTCTTCGAATGCGAAAAAGCAGGATCTATTGGCGATCGATCATGTGACGGATGTGAATATGCGAGATGGCATAGTCGAGATTTATGGTACCGGAAAAAATCTATTGCGTGACGTAACGATCTATCTGATCGAACATAATATTGCTTTTGAAGATTTATCGAGCAAGAATCCCGGACTGGAAGAGGTATTTTTGAAACTGACGGGATTCGGATTGGAGAAATTCTCATGAAGGCCTTTTTAGTTATGACGCTTACCGAATTGAAATTGTCCATGCGCACATACGTATATGTATTTTTTGCCTTTGTCTTTCCCCCCATGATGCTTTTATTGTTTGGAGGCATATACGGGAATACTCCCAGCGATTTCTATCACGGCTATGGAGCCGTCGATGTATTGACGCCTGCTTATATCGGAATGATTTTGGCTGTTTCCGGTATTATGGGGCTTCCCCTTGGCCTTGCCGAGTACCGTCAACGCAAAGTTCTTAAGAGATACAAGGCGACGCCTATTGGTACGGGAACCATCATGGTTCCTCAACTTCTGGTCAATGGATTCATGAGTATTGTCGGCCTTTTGATATTGATTATTATAGGGAAGATCGTGTTCAACCTGCATTTTTTGGGAAATGTATTTTATTTTATCGTTGCATTCTTATTATCCATGGCCAGCGTTTTTTCCGTTGGATTTTTAATCGCCGCCGTAGCGCCCAATAATCGGGCAGCCATGGGCATTGCCTATCTGGTCTATTTTCCAATGCTGTTTCTTTCGGGGGCGACGATTCCGCTTCAGATTATGCCAAAAGCCGTGCAGGTAATATCAAAGTTCCTCCCTTTGACCTATTGTGTTGAAATTCTGCAGGGCACATGGATGGGAAACCCCCTTGGTGATTTTTCAAGGCAAATCATCATTCTGCTGGCAATAGCTGCGGTTTGTACTGGATTATCGGTTAAATTTTTCCGGTGGGAGTAAATATCCTCTATAACGGCTGCTATGGGCGGTAGAGCCAGGATGTGCCTGCTGGAAGGCGAACAAAAGTAAAGGCAGGCAGCGATATTTGCTGCCTGCCTTTACTTAAACAACCGCGGCTTCAGTTTGCCAAAGTGAATGCGCTTGTTTTTTAATGTATATCGATTCTTCTTTTCGGCATGCCTTTTTTAAGTTTTGGAAGGGTTATTTTCAGTACTCCGTCTTTAAAGGAAGCATCGATTTTATTTTCATCTATATTGTCTACATAGAAACTTCTGCTGAATTGGCCAAAGTGCCTTTCCTGCCTTACATAGTTGTCGGTTTTGCTCTCGGTGGAATCGTTGCGCTTTGCAGATACGGTAAGGTAATTGTCCTCGTAATTCAATTCTATGTCTTCCTTTTTAACACCAGGTACATCTGCTTCAATTATATAGTCGTTATCAGTTTCTTTCATATCGACATTGAACGAATTGCCAAAGAAATCCATCGGTGACATATAGTTGTCATTGAAAAAGTTGTCTATAAATCGATTAAAACGATCGCCTTTCTTGAAAACACCTCTGTTGCCTCTCCAAAAAGGAACCATTTCAAACATTTAAATCAACCTCCATACAATTTATATTTCCAACCGGTGATACAAAATTTTATATTGCCGGTCGAAGCATTTATATATTTTATTATTTATTAAATGATGTAATTTATTCTTACAGTATTATAATAATATAAAGGTCAAAGAAAGTCAAGGTCAAATTAAAAAATTTCAATTCGTAATTTGAAATTATGATAAATAAGATTATGTTATTTTGAGCACTCATTCGCCGGATTCAAGTTTTGTAAGTTCTAAGGCCGGCAGCCTTGATAATCCAAGAGCTTTTGAAACTCGTTTCACTCAGACAATCAAAAGCTCTAAGGATTCTTTTGCGGCAGCAAAGCCAAGAACTTATCAAAACTTTCATAATGCTCATTCGTTGCTCAAAATAACACAATCTTATATTACGAATCGAAGCAGAAAAAAATTTAAAAATATCCGGCATGAATCGAAAAGCTTGAATCCAGAGGAAGAGTGCGTTTTTTTATTTGAATAATTCTATTTCAATCGCCAAGATCGGAGTTTTAAGAGTCTGTAAACTTGTTTAAGCATGATGAAAATGCGTGTATAATATAAATATGGAGTGAGTAATTGTTTGGGGGTGTTATTTTGAAAGGCTATGGTGTCGTGCTCGG
This sequence comes from Clostridiales bacterium, assembly GCA_030016385.1. Lineage (NCBI taxonomy): Bacteria > Bacillati > Bacillota > Clostridia > Eubacteriales > Clostridiales bacterium. The sequence goes on from JASEJN010000026.1 coordinate 5,911, forward strand.
CGGAGGAGGCGCACGGGGAGGCTATGAGATAGGCGTATGGAAAGCGTTAAGAGAACTCCAGATACCGATTGCGGCGGTAACCGGCACTTCCGTAGGGGCATTGAACGGCGCAATGATGGTGCAGGGTGATTATGATATTGCCGAAAAAATATGGATGAGCGTTACGGCAGACAGCATAATCAATATGGAAAATGAAATAGCCAGCGCAGTGCAGGATAAAAAGAAGTCTATGTCTTTTATAAATACCATAAAATTCATGATAACGTCAAAAGGGCTTGATATTACGCCCCTAAAAGAACTTCTTTTGAAAGTGATAGACGAGGGAAAAATAAGAAGATCGGAAACAGACCTGGGGATCGTAACATTTTCGCTTACGGATTTCAAGCCGGTGCAGCTTTTTAAAAGGAACATACCCGAGGGCAAACTGGTGGATTATTTGCTTGCAAGCGCATGTTTTCCGGCATTCAAGATACAGGAAATAGACAACAAAAAGTTTATTGACGGCGGAGTTTACGACAATATGCCGGTTTCACTTATAATTCGGAAAAATATAAAAAACATAATCGCGGTGGATATATCGACTATAGAATTAATAAGGAAAATAGATTCCAAGGGGTTAAATATAATAAATATAAAAAATTCCCAGGATTTAGGCGGAATATTAAGCTTTGACAGCGAAAGATCAAAGAGAAATATGGAAATCGGCTATTATGATGCCTTGAAAGCATTTCATAAATATGACGGTAAAAAATATTTTATAATACCATCGAAAGATTACGGCTTATACAGGCGGGTATATATAAACAGCATAAATTTGGAAGATTTAAAGAAAATGTACAGCTTTTTAGGGCTTAGTTTGTATAGAAAGCATTCTTCTGCGAACAAGCTTATAGTATATAAAATAATAAAGACCATAGAGGAGTATACCTGCGGAAAGTTAAACGGGACCACGATTGTTCCGGCGATGGCCGAAATAACTGCAGAGCAGATGGGCATCCCGAGGCTTAAGGCATATACGTTGAATGAGCTAATAGAGAAAATACTCGAGGGCTACAACAGCATCAAAAGCAGCGGTGATTTTGCGGCATATGTGAAAAACGTGAAGGAAATCGTTTTAAATAGAAATCAAAGGTACTATGAAAGCCAGCTTAAAAATATAATACTCGAGGGCAAGTTCTTGATTTTTTATAATCCGGATATAGATGAGAGGGATGTCAAGATAAAAAGGTTCAGAAGGCTTATAGCTTTAACATTCCCTAAGGTGTGCGTTGCGAACTTGTTTATATCGCTGATGCTTTCAAAGCGCTGCACGGGGGACGGCACTGCGCAAAATTGAATACAGCGCCGCACCGCCCTGTGCCGGATACATATATTTTATATTTGAAGAATATTATTCCAATCGCTAAGCTCACAGCCTTAAGAGTCTGTAAACTCGTTCAGGGCAGAATCAAAACTCACTTAAGTTCAAACATTGATTCTGCTAATCCTGAAGCTTCGTCAACAGACTCTAAAGACTTTCCGCTAATTGCGCTTTCCATAATATTCTTCAAATGATCTTTATACACCGCCCTGTGCCTGCTTAGTACAGTTTTGAAACTACGTACTCCAAGAGGCGGTCCGGCACGAAGCGCTTTGCAAAAACGATAAGTTTGTATGACCATCCCGCAGTAATGCGCACAGGTGGATTTTTGCTTTTTATGATCCTGTATATTTCCTTTACAACCGCTCGGGGTCCGGGCCCGTTTTGTTCAGATTTTGCCATCGCGTCGATGGACTTTATAAATCTTTCTTTGTATACCGAGCTTTCCGATGCGGAAACGAATTTCCTTTTGCCCGTAAAGCCTGTTTTGGTATCCCCAGGCTCAACCATCGATACCTTTATTCCGTATGGTTTTAATTCGATGCGCATGGCCTGAGTCACTGCTTCTACCGAGAATTTGCTGGCGCTGTACATCGATTGAAACGGTATGGAAATAATGCCTGCAACAGAGCTTATGTTTATTATAAGGCCTTTTCCCTGTTTTCTCATATGAGGGAGTACCGCCCTTGACATTCTCAGCATGCCGAAAAAATTGGTATCAAACTGGCTGTATGCCTCCTCTATCGATGTATCTTCCACGGATCCTGCTATGCCAAAGCCTGCATTGTTTATAAGTATGTCTATGTGACCCTCTTTCTTTATTACATAATCTACTGCTTTCTTTATGGACTCTTCCGAGCAGACGTCAAGCTGAACCATGTTGATATCGGTATCAGTGCCTGAAGGCTTCCTTGACGTTCCGTATACCGTAAAGCCATTGCTATTTAAGAATTCGGCCGTTTCTTTTCCGATGCCCGATGATGCGCCTGTTATCAAAACGACATTGCCATAATAATTATCCATTATGATTCCTCCACAATATTTTTAAATGATTATGTCCTATATGCATAAATATTTCGCCAAAAAATGGCATATCTCTTTATATTATACAGTAAAAAAAATGTACTTTACAGCCAAAAATATGGTAATATAGTACTATATCGCATTTATACTTTATTAATTGATGGTATGCCTTATAATCATAGGTGTGGATCAGGCAAATCGGTATCATTTTTTAATTCAGTCTGGTCGGATATTCCTCCTTAAAATAAAGGCATGCTAATTTTATTAAAATCGAAGGGAGAAAAAAAGTTATGACTGATATTTTTGAAAAATGCTATAAATTTACGGCTGCAAAGGAAGTAATGAAAAAGGGTGTATATCCGTATTTTCATGCTTTGGATTCGGGGCAGGACTCTGAAGTTGTTATGAGCGGCAAAAGGACTATTATGATAGGCTCAAACAATTATCTCGGTTTAACTTCCGATGAAAGAGTAAAAAATGCGGCTGAAAAGGCTGTAAGAGAGTTTGGATCCGGGTGCTCGGGCTCGAGGTTTTTGAACGGCACCCTTAATCTTCATTTGAAACTTGAAAAGGAGCTTGCTTCGTTTTTGCACAAGGAAGCGGCATTGACATGGAGCACAGGCTTTCAGACCAATTTAGGGATACTTTCCTCCATAGCCGGCCGAAACGATTACATATTAGGCGACAGGCAAAACCATGCCAGTATTGTAGACGGCTGCAGGCTCAGCTTTGCAAAATATTTAAAATATAAGCACAGCGACATGGATGATCTTGAGAGGCTCCTCAAAAATATACCAGACGAGCACGGAAAGCTCATCGTGACAGACGGCGTATTCAGCATGGAAGGGGACATATGCAAGCTTCCGGAAATCGTAGACCTTGCAAGGAAATATGGCGCAAGGGTCATGGTTGATGATGCCCATTCTCTCGGTGTGCTCGGTGAAAGAGGAAGAGGTACTGCCGAATATTTCCACCTTGAAAATGATGTGGATATAATAATGGGAACATTCAGCAAATCCCTGGCAAGTTTGGGCGGATTTATTGCATCCAAGGAAATCGTCATACATTATGTAAAGCATACATCAAGGCCGTTTATATTCAGCGCATCGATACCGCCTGCGAATGCCGCTGCCGCTCTTGAGTCTTTAAAAATATTGGAATCCGAGCCCCAGAGGATAAAGAGGCTGTGGGACAATGCAAATTACATGAAAGAGCATCTCCTTGAGTTGAATATTCCGGTAGGACCGACGCAAACGCCTATTATACCTATTATGACTTATGAAGACTACAGGACGTTTTTGATCGCGAGAAAGCTCCTGGACGAAGGTGTGTATGTAAATCCTGTCGTAACGCCTGCGGTAAATCCGGGTGAAGCGCTTTTAAGGACGAGTTACACGGCAACTCATACTCATGAGCAGCTGGATTATGCCTTGGAGGCATTTAAGAAGGTATTCAGCGAGTTCTAATTGATGTGAAATTGCTTACCATAAAGATTATGCTGATTTGAAGAATATTATTTCATGAATAAAAGAGCTGCTGAAATTATTGGCAGCTCTTTCCTCTTTTTTGTTTTGCCGGTGTAGAAAATCCATGCTACGTTAAAACAGCTTCGATGTGAGGGAAACTATGGTATCCAATCCGAATAGTACAAGCTCAACTGCGATAAGTACGATCACGGCAAGCTCAAGCTTTGTGCCCCTGCGTGAATGGGTAAGCCCCGTAAAAACCTCGGTAATGTCAAGCAGAACCTCTGTCTTGCCTTTTATGTTTTCGTATCTGTCTTTAAGCTCAAAGAGCACCGAAAGCTGTTCGAACAGGTCTTCAGCCTGTTCGTTCTGCCAGGTTACTGTAGGTTTGTCAAAAAGCATTATATAGGATAGGGTATTGTATTTAAACCTTAATATCTTTCCAGACATTTTGGCGAGCTGTTTGTCGTTGAGGTCAAATCGTCCCTTATCAAGAAACTCTATTAATTTTTCCACTTCATCCATGAGCGTATCTATATCGTGTTCTATTTTTTCAAGGGCTACCGATTTCGCGATAACCGTCGATATGATATCCGGTATATAATCATAAACCCTGTTGATAGTTACGGAGTTATAATTAATTTCGTAGGCAAGTTCTTTATCATCCTCGGGTTTAAGCTGATCGTCGATTTCAAGCTTGAAATTTTCCTGATATGTAAAGGGTACGGTATTTGAAATATTTTTATCGATTCTCTTTATATAATCCACTACATCCTGCATTTCATGGAACGTAAGGTTGACGAATACAATGCTCCCAAAGTGAAAGAGGTATACATACTTTTTCTCAGGCTGCAGGATGACGCCTTTTAAATTTTTTTCGTTCAAGAGAAGCGGCTCTTCCCATTTAAACTTTTTATTTATGCCAAAATGGGCGGCAATCTGGTTTAAATTTATCTCGTTCGAAACAACAGTGGATTTTAAATCAAGCAATTGCATTAAATCACTTCCAAAAACTAATTATACATTTATTATACCATATGAAAGCTCCTAAAACACTAACCTATATTAAACAGTTTCAATTCGCAATTTGAACTTACGTTATTTTGAACACTCATTCGGCGGATTCAAGTTTTGTAAGTTCTAAGGCCAGCAGCCGCAAAGCCAAGAGCTTTTGAAACTCGCCTTGCTCAGACATTCAAAAGTTCTAAGGATTCTTTCACGGCGGCAAAGCCAAGAACTTATCAAAACTCTTATAATGCGAATTTCGTTGCTCAAAATAACATAATCCTATTTATGCCTGATTTCATATTGCGAATCGAAGATTAAACAAGGTGCATATTTTATGCACTTCTAACTAAGTTAATATTGCGGGAAAATTTTGCATAATTTCGAGTTAATATTTTTTTGCAAAATTTTATGCAGGATTGAATAAAATAATGTAGAATAGATATGGGCATGACCCCGGAAACTGTTTAGGGGGTCATATCTTAGCATGCCAAAATAAAATCACGTACCCATGCTGTTATGGAGGGTTTTAAATGACGTTTAAGTTTATACATATGGCTGATGTACATATCGACACGGCTTTTAAGAGCAAGGATAAAAGGCTTCGCAGGATCCTCAGAGATGCTGTGTATGAATCGTTTAAAAGAGCGGCTGATGAGGCGATTGCAAGGAAAGCGGACGCTGTTTTGATAGCAGGAGATCTTTTTGACAGCGATACTTTGAGCTTCACTGCGGAAAAGATGATGATAAATGAAATGGAACGGCTTTGCAGAGCTGAAATAGATGTATATTATGCTCCCGGGAACCATGATCCCTGCGGGGGCGATTTTGCTTTAAGGGACATAAAGTGGCCCTCAAACGTCCATATATTCAATTCGCATAAAAGCACAAGCTATGAGATAAGGGATGACAAAGGGGAAATAAAGGCAGTAGTCGTTGGAGCAGGACATGAAAGCAAAAAGGAAGTCAGGGATATCGTAAAGAATTTTCCATATGCCAAAGGCGATGTACCATATGTGGGTCTTGTTCATACATATGTGGCAGGTGAAAAAAATTATTCCGGGCATGAGAAATACGCCCCATGTTCACTGGAGGATTTAAAGTCCAGGGGGTATACATACTGGGCCATAGGGCATATACATGCAAGGGAGAAATTATGTGAGGAACCATTGATCGTTTACCCGGGAAATATTGCAGGCAGAAACATAAAGGAAACCGGTTTGAAGGGGGTATATTATGTTGAAATAAGGAGCAGGCATGATGTAAAATGTGAATTTTTACCCGTCGCGCCGCTTCTTTGGGAAGAATTAGATATAAATAACCTCGATTTGTATAACAGCCTGTCTGATATTGAAAATAAGATATACATATCGATAAGGCAGTATATGGACAGCCTGGATTATTCGGGAAAGCTATTGCTTAGGGTGAACCTTGCAGGTCAGTGCAAACTGTATGGAGAGCTTCAGGATGAAGACAATGTTTCGGAGATGGAAGAGAGCCTGAAGGAGAGCCTCGGCATGGAATATATAGATATAAGCACGGGAAAACTTACAAAATACGTGGACATAAAGAGCTACTATAATGAGCCCCATGTTTTAGGAGAGACACTCCGCCTTATCGAGGGGCTGAAAAATGATGATAGCCTGCTTCTTCACATTTCGCCTGATCTTTCGCTGCCTGCGCCCGATGCGTCAAAAGATAAAAAAATAGAATATTTGAGGGAACTTTTATGCAATATGGAGTATGATGCGGCATCCCGCCTTATAAAGGAGGATGGAAAATGAGGATCAAGAAGATAATGGCCAAAAAATTCGGCTGCCTCAAGGATTTTGAAAGCCCTGATATAGAAAGCAATATGGTTGTAGTTTTTGGAAGTAATGAGGCAGGAAAGTCAACGTTTTTCAATCTGATATCCACCCTTTTTTATGGATGGTCCCCGGTATCGGACAATCCATATATACCATGGGAAGATGATTCCGCAGACTGTGAAGGAGTACTCGAGGGCGATGACGGAAACATGATAAAAGTATACAGAAGGCTTAGAAGCAGGGGAGACGGATACTACATACAAGATGAGAAGAGATATAATTTGGCGAACAGGCCAATACCCCAGGCGGAAAACCTTCCATATCAGATATTCAAGGAGGTCTATGCTGTAAACATCGACAACATGTGTTTCCCGTCTGATAACGTATGGCAGAAAATATTAAGCCAGCTTCTGGGGGGGCAATATGTATCATTCCTAAATCCCGTAAGGGAAGTTGCTGCATCCTTGGAGAAGGAAGCCCAAAGTCTGTGGCGCAGAGATAACTTAGGGAAGCCCGAGGATAAGCTTTTAAGGCAGAAATCAATAAATATCAAACAAAAAATAGAAACTGCACGTGAAAATGAAGAATACATGCATGGAGAAGAAAAAGAGATAGATTCCATACAGGAAAAAATCGATGCGCTTAATGAGAGAAAAATCGAACTCATAAAATATTTCGATCGCATGGACAGGCTCTATCCCGTTTTCCTTAAAATAAAGAGGATAGATAAACTTAATCGCGATGCAGGAAATATTGAAAGTATTAAAAAGCTGCCGGCCGATGCATGTGAAGTTTTATCCGGTATTAAAGATAATATGAGCGCCTTGGAAGAGCAGATAGAAGATTGCAGCAATCAAAGAAAAGCCCTGGAGGATAGAATAAACTCATTTACCGTAATTGACAAAAAGGTTTTGGGATTCAAGAATGAAATAGAAATGCTGCTATCGAGAGGCGCCGGGGAGATACAGGCTGATATAAGCTCCATAGATGAAATAAAAGACGATATATTGAGGTTTAAGGACAGGATAACAAATAAGTGCAGGGAATTTTTGCAGGGCGGATGGGATGAAAGATTGGCTTCTAAATTAGAAAAAATCGACGAGGCCGAGCTTAGATACAGCATACAGAACTTTAAAGCGCTGGATGAGAAGTGCAAGGAGCAGGAACTAAAATTCAGCGCCCTTAAATACAAGGCAGGCGGCATGCAGAATATAAAACATATGCCATATTTTTCATTGGTTTTATGGGCTGCCGGAATAATCGGCCTTTTGCTTAAGGGAAACGCACCGGTCAAGTTTATTTCATTGCTGCTTTTGGTGTCAGGGGCGTTTACATTGTTTTTATATTTTTATCTTAAGAGAGGACAAGATACGGTGGCCGAGCTTAAGGAGGGGGAAAAGGGGCTGAATGCTGCGAAAATCAACAGGGACGAAGCCTTGGAAAAAGTGAAGGCATCGCTTCTTGACCTGCCCGTGGCATCTTCCATATTGGAGAGACCTGATGAGAGCATCATACTCAACGTGATGAACATCAAGGAGCTCTTGTACAACATAAGGTGCGGAAGGGATAAAATAGATAAGAAAAATAAGGCTCTCGATGACAATGCTGATATAATAAAAAAAATAGCCGAGGGCACGGGAATGAAGATAAGCAAAGATATATTGAACGATATATCAGCTATAAGGAGGATATATAAACAGGCGGCAGGCCATATGGAAGATGCCACCGGGGCTCAAAAGGGCATGGAAGAGATATCAAAGAAGGCGACAGAGCTAAAATACAGGATGGATCTGGAGCAAAAAAAAGCGGAAACGATTGAGAAGGGATTAAACAGTTTTGAAGGCGATTCAATGGATGAAAAAACAGAGGATTACGCCAAGCGCCGGAAATGCATGGAGACGGCTGAAGCCCTTAAAAATGAACTGCTAAACGAGCATCCTGATATAGATGAAATAAAAAACGAAATACAAAAAACAGACGACTGGAACTTCGAGGAGGATTATACCGCGAGGGCAAAGGATGAAAGGGAGAACATAGAAAAAGAATTAAACGGATTAAATGAAAGGCTCGGGGCGCTCAAAAAGGATATAGACAACAGAAAACAGATGGAGAGGTTGGATGATTTAAAAGGCCAGGAGGCATATATAGAGGATGAAAGGCGAGAGTGCAGAAGGAAGAGGGATTATCTTATGCTCCTTAGAAATGTTTTGCTTGAAGCCGAAAGGAAATACAGGGATGAAAACCAGCCTGACGTACTGGCCAGGGCCGGGGAATATCTATCTATAATCACAGGGGGGCGGTATTTTAAATTATCTGCGGAAGAAGACGGCAGATCACTTGTCGTCAAAGGAAACTGCAGGGAGGAATATATGAATATCGAGAACATGCACCTTAGCAGGGGGACAAAGGAGCAGATATACCTTTCCCTTCGCCTTGCTCTTTCCGAGCACCTTAATTCGGGGAGTGCAAGCCTTCCTATCTTTCTGGACGAGGTTTTGGTGGACTGGGATGATATGAGGCTTGATAACGGGTTGAAGCTTTTAGCTGAAATAGCAAAGAGCCGTCAGGTATTTTTATTCACCTGTCGCAGACAGGTTTGCGATACAATATGTAAATCGGGCAGTATACAGCTGATTGAACTTTGCTGAAGGAAGGTTTATATATGCATATGACACGCACAATGCTTTTGATTTGTCCTTTGATTTTTGCGGCCGGACTCGTGGATTCCATTGCAGGAGGCGGAGGGCTTATATCATTACCTGCGTATGTATTCGCCGGGTTGCCCATGCATTTTGCATACGGCACCAATAAATTTTCTTCCATGTTTGGGACGCTGTTTTCGACGTTGAGATTTGTGAAAAGCAGGAAAGTTTATCTCAAGTCCGCAATAATATCCGCCATAGGTGCCCTTGCAGGATCGGCTCTCGGCGCAAAGGCTGCGTTATCGCTGAGCGATATTTACCTGAGGTATACCCTGATTATAATGCTTCCAGTTATCGCTGTATTTATACTGGCAAAGAGGAACTTTGGCGAAAACAACAGAGTCAAACATTTGTCCGGAAGGAAAATAATATTTCTATCAGCCATAACGGGAGTAGTAATAGGCGCCTATGACGGCTTTTTCGGGCCGGGGACCGGAACATTCCTCATACTTGTTTATACAGGAGCAATAGGGTTTGATATGACGACAGCCTCTGGAAATTCAAAGATAGTCAACCTTTCATCGAACATAGCCGCCCTTGTGACATTTTTGCTGAGTGGGAAGGTACTGTTCGGGATAGGAATACCTGCGGCATTGTTCGGAATAGCCGGAAACTGGATAGGTTCGGGTCTTGCCATAAAAAATGGTTCAAAAGTTATTAAACCTGTGTTTATAGGCGTATTTGCACTTTTATTTTTAAAAATAGTAACTGAATTCATATAGTATAGGGGACGGTTAATCAAATTTCCTGTTCTCATCGAAGCTGATTTGCCAGCTGGTTTAGGGACGGTTAATCAATGGTGCCAGTTTGTTGGGTACGGTTAATCAAATTTCCTGTTATTCTAAAAATTAGGAGGATATTTAAGATGATCGATAGCGAATATATGAAGCTTCAAAATGGCAGCGATGTAAGAGGAGTGGCATCGGAGGGAATTCCGGGGCAGCATGTGAATCTGACATCACAAAGAGTGGAAAGTATAGCGAAGGCATTTGCCGCATGGCTTAGCGACAAGACAAAAGGCAAAGACAAGCTCAAGATTTCAGTCGGCATGGATTCGAGGATATCCGGTCCGGCTTTGAAGGCTGCTGCAATAGACGGACTGTTATCGGCAGGCTGCAGCGTTTTGGACTGCGGTATGGCTTCGACTCCTGCTATGTTTATGTCCACTGTAATGGATGGGTTTGAATGTGACGGAGCCATAATGATAACAGCAAGCCATCTTCCATTTAACAGAAACGGAATGAAATTTTTTACCCGCGGCGGCGGCCTTGAAAAAGAAGAAATAACGGATATATTGAATAAAGCATCGCAAAATAAATTCAATGAGCCAAAGACGGCGGGCAGTGTAAAAACAGCCGAACTTATAAGAGCATATGCAAAGAGGCTGAGGGATAAGATAATGCAAGAAACAGGCGCGGAGAAGCCTCTTGATGGCTTTAAGATAATAGTCGATGCCGGAAACGGAGCGGGAGGATTTTTCAAAAACGAAGTTTTAGAACCCCTCGGAGCGGATACTTGCGGAAGTCAGTTTACAGAGCCTGACGGGCACTTCCCGAACCATATACCCAATCCTGAAAATAAGGATGCGATGGACTCCATATCAAGTGCTGTAGTCAAAAACGGCGCAGACCTTGGAATAATATTCGATGCCGATGTCGATAGAGCCGGCGCCGTTTTGAAGGGCGGGAAGGAAATAAACAGAAATGCATTGATTGCGCTTATGTCCGCCATAGTTTTGGATGAGCATCCACGGAGCATAATCGTTACGGACTCTGTAACATCGACGGGACTGAAAAAATTTATCGAGGCTCTGGGCGGCATACATCACAGATTTAAAAGGGGTTATAAAAATGTAATAGACGAAGCTATAAGGCTTAACAAGGAAGGAAAGGGATGTTACCTCGCTATGGAGACATCGGGCCATGGCGCCCTTTATGAAAATTATTTCCTGGACGACGGTGCATACCTTATGACGAAAATAATAATAAAGATGGCAAACCTGAAAAAAACGGGCAAAAGCATAGAAAGCCTTATAAGTATGCTACCGGAACCAAAAGAAGCCAAAGAATTCCGGATGAATCTAAACTGTGAGGATTTCAAGGAATACGGGATGAAAATTATCGATGATCTGCATGAATATGCAAAGAGAATGGATTGGGACATAGCACCTGACAATTACGAGGGGATACGGGTGTCGTTTGATAAGGAAAACGGTGACGGATGGTTCCTTCTAAGGATGTCGCTGCATGAGCCGCTTATGCCTTTAAACATAGAATCCGACTCAAAAGGCGGGGTGAATATAATCGCATCCAAAGTTTATGAATTTTTAAGAAGATACAGATATCTCGATACGAAAATACTGGCAGGGGACAGCTCCGCGTCAAGTCATGCTTAATACAGAGCCGTCCCGCCGGCTCAAAGTTTATGAATAGAAGGTAATGAATTTAATGGAGTAGATATCGCAGAGCATCTTGTCGTCGGTACCCTCGGGCCTTATGATTATATAGCTTATACCTACATCCGTAAGTACGCCCAGCCTATCCGTCAAAATGTTGGTGCCTATCAAAAATTCGATCCTGACGTTTTTGCCTATTTGTGTCTTAAGATACGCCTGCGTAAAACCGATGTCTGTTATAACACTCGGCGTCTGCCCTATTACACTATCCGGCGCCTGCGCTGTTGAAGGCGGTGGGGCGGCGGGAGTGACAGGCTGTCCTGATGTCGTTCCGGGAACAGGAAAGTCTTCATCTGAAAAATCATCCATCCGTTTGGTATCATCCGCATTTGGAATTTTAAAGCAATTTGGATAACAATAAGGATACATTAACCAACCTCCTTGAAAATTACTTATAAACTATAAAATCATGTTTCATAGTAAACGCTTGTAGGTATATAGAAGCAGTGCTGCCCGATCCTGTTTATAATCGAACCTGCGCCATTTTTGGGGAATATTAAAGGACAGGTCGGAATAAAAGGATTGAAATACCAGAGTGCAGTTCCTATTTCCCATAGTCTGTGGCCCGAAAGAGCCCAATCGGCGATATCATAATGTATCTGGTCGGGAGGGTTTGACCAGATAGTTTGGGTGTTAATCTGCCCGCCGATAATTGAACGGGCGCAATCAAACTGACCCGGCTGAAAAATTATTTTCCGCAAATCGCCCTGACCCATTCTTAAGTATTCGCCGGCAGATACGTTGACTCTGTTCATGATCACACATGCGACGGCTTTCATACCTGTGTCCCCTTCTCCTCCGGCTTCACATTTAATTATCCTGGCAAAAAGTTCCCGCACTGAAAAGGCCATGTGCATATCCTCCCTAAAAATATCGATAATACAGTATATTCAACAAAACTTGTTATGTTACTTCTAATTTTTTATGAACCTAAAATTAACAGATTCTAAAGACTTTCAGCCGATGCCCTTTCAATAATATCTTTCAAATAATCTGCGCGCATCATGAATCTGTTTCCAATTTGAAATTTAATATGGATAAAATTATGCTATAATGATATTTATATTAAGCTTGAATTTTATCCGGTCATAAAAAGAATATTAATAAATAATTATAGCAAAGGTGAAATCATGGATAAGAAAAAAAGATGGACAGTGATAGCGGGTTCTGTTGTCTGTGCACTAATCCTGGCATTTTTGATAGCTTACGGTTTGCTTGCATGGAACAGGGATATAGCCGTTGTAAAAATATCCGATGCATCGGCACTTACGGCGAAGCTCAAGACAGCCGTAACTGGAAATGGAAATATTGAGCTTGGCGAGCCGGACATGAACGCGGTCATAAGTGAATATTTCAAAGGCAGCAAATATAAAAATAAGATAAAGGATCCTTTTATAAAGCTTTCAGGGAACGACGCCATATTAAGCGCCGTTGTGCCATTCTGGAATAAGGACTTCTTCGTGCAGTGCCGGATGAATATCGCCGTTGCAGGCGGCAGCATCCGCCTGAAGATACAGAAGCTTTCAATAGGGAAAATAATGATACCTAAGGGTATCGCATTGAATCTCATCAAGAAAAATCTGGGCAAAAATGTAAAGATACTGGACGATGGTTCCATAGATATCGGCAGCCGCATACTGATGTTTGACATAAAGGATATAAGATTGGCGTCAGGCAGCATAAACCTTACGCTGGCAACGCAGCTCGCATCAAAGGAAGGCGCGCAGCAAAATAAAGGCGGCAATGTTCAAAATGGCTCGCAGCCTGCATCAGGCGGAGAGGCAAAACCTGCCGTTGACCCAAAGATTGCAGCGCTTAAAACTACAAACAAGGAGCTTCGCTTGGTACTTGGCGATGTGACAAACAGTCAGGCCAAAAGCTGGGTATTATCCGTTATAGCGATCAATTCAAAGATGATCAGTAATCCGTCTGAAAACTTTTCAGGAGAGATAAGCAATGCGAAAGGGGCTTTCGGACGCTTTTCTTCAGATGCAAAAGACGAGATAAGAAGCGCTGCAATGAATAATATGGATATGGCAACTATAAGGTATCTTGCCAAAACATACGGGCTTTAAAAAAAGAGGCATTCCATTATCTGCGAAGGAATGTATGATAGTCCGCATAGCGATTGTTATTAGGGCGATTAAAATGAAAACTTTATTGCATTTGCTGTTTTCTGATATAATAAATGGTAACAATTATAATATGAATGTTGATATTTAATAATAGTGTATCCTGACGGATGAACGGACGTATATTTTAAGATAATGAGGTATAATGATGTCGAAGAAGCAGATGGCGAAAAACACCGCCATAATAGTCGTTTTGATGATCATAAGCAAAATACTCGGCTTTGGAAGGGAGAGCCTGATTGCGGCAAAATATGGCGCATCCTTTGCAAGCGATATATATGTATTTGGAATGGGCATGACGAATATCCTCTTTACAAGCATAGGAAGTTCGCTCAGTACTACATTTATTCCGATGCTCTGTGATTTTATCGAAAACAAAACATATGAAAAGAGAAATTATTTTGTAAACAATATAATGAACATAACATTATTGATTTCTGTAATTCTTGTTCTGTTCGGCATAGCTTTCGGCAAATACATAGTTTTGATTTTTGCGCCGGGGTTTGCTACAAAATACAGTGCGGCCAACTATGCACAGGCAATAGAGCTTACAAAGATCATGTTCGTATCTTTGGTATTCGTAGGGCTTCAGAATGTGCTTACAGGTGTGCTGCAGGCCCATGGTGAATTTACAGTGCCTGCCTCCACACCTATATTTTACAATATAGTAGTAGTTCTTTATCTTGCATTTTTGGGTTTGAAATACGGTGCAAAAGGCCTCATCATATCGCTGATAATCGCAAGTTTTGTGCAGGCAGTCATACAGATACCGAAATACAAAAGCATGGGCTACAGATATAAGCTGATAATCGATTTCAAAGACGAGAGCATTAAAAAAATGTTTCATCTCATAATACCAGTGCTCATAGGGGCATCCGTGGCCCAGATCAATTTTCTTATAGACAGGTTTTTTGCATCCAATGCCGGTGAAGGCGCCATGGCAATGTTGAATTTCGGCAATAAACTTACGATTTTTGTATACAGCATCTTTGGGTTTGCACTTTCCACAGTCGTGTATGCCAATCTTTCAAAGCTTTCGGCACAGGACAACCGGGATGAATACAAATCGACACTTGCAAGCGCAATAAATATGATTGCTTTAATAATAGTTCCCGCCACAGTCGGGATGATGATTTTAAGGAGGCCTCTTGTAAGGGTGGCATTCGAGAGGGGAGCCTTTGACAGCAAGGCGGCCGTGGTAACTGCAGCAGTGCTTCTATTTTATTCCCCGGGGATGGTCTTTTATGGGATAAGGGATATACTGGGAAGAGCGTTTTATTCGATAAAGGATACCAAAACTCCGACGATAAACGGCGTGATAGGAATCGTCTTAAACATAATATTGAACTATTTGCTTTACATGGCCATGGGCATAGAAGGATTAGCACTTGCGACTTCACTGTCGGCGATAATTACAACTATTTTGCTGTTCTACACTTTAAACAGAAAGATCGCTCTGGATATGGAAAGGATATTGAAAACATTTTTGAAAGTCATAGTGGCCGCGGCAATAATGGGTATATTCGTATTCTTTATAAATAAATATTTGTCGGCCGCTCTGGGAGCTTCCCTGATCAAACAATTTGCAGGCCTTATCGTGTCGACTGTCCTTGGCATGATAATATACGCTGCGGTCATAAAGCGCATGAATATATATGAATACAACTACTTCATGGGATATTTCATGAGAAAATTAAAAATATCAAAATGGTGAAAATAATGAGGAAAATGAGACATTTCACTGCCTGCGCGGTTTCTATATCAAGGATGAAGAATAAAATAATCAAAAAAAGTTAAAAAATGTTTAATTTTTTGCAGGAATTAAAGTGGAAATTGTAGAATATATAGACCCACAATGGCGACAAGAAATTTGAGAAATGATGTTTTGAACTGATAATATTGCAATATTTTTAAAGCCATTAAAAATATTATTAAAGTTAAAATCTGATAATTCAGGATAATCAAGATTATGGATGAAGGGCAATTTTATAAAAAAAATATGGATAAATGGTATGCAGCTTTTGTAGAGACTGGTAATGAAGATAATGTTAAGGCCAGACTTGAATACCGCTTTCAGGATCGCCTTATTTTTTATATCCCTAAGCGTAAGTTGCGTGAGAGAAAAGGCTGCCATTCCTGGGCGAAGAGCCAATTCATGATTTCAAAGGCTTAAAAAATCCTGATTTGAGGTGCGGTGTTTCGGTCCGCAAGGACATGAGGGAGGTTAAAGATATTAAATATTTGCAGTAGAAATTTGCTGCAAACGGCACTTTATTGCTTCAAACGAATTTATAATTATATATTAAATTTAACGCTTGGAGGGATTTACATTGGATGTAAACAATGCTCTTAAACTCGAGGCTGTAGAAGAAACTGTCGCCAGTAAAGGCAGTATATACTTGTTTTTCAAAAGGTTGTTTGATATAGTCTGTTCGCTTTTTGCAATTATAATTTTATCGCCTTTATTCATCGTAACAGCAATTCTGATAAAACTTGACTCCAATGGTCCGGTTTTTTTTATACAGAAAAGATGCGGAAAAGGCGCGAAAGAATTCAACATGCTGAAATTCCGATCCATGGTATGCAATGCCGAGGAACTGCTGGATAATTTAAAAGAAAAAAATGAACAGACAGGACCGGCATTTAAAATAAAAGACGATCCCAGGATTACGAGAGTTGGAAAATTCATAAGGAAGACAAGCATCGATGAGCTTCCCCAGCTTTTCAACATATTAAAGGGAGACATGAGTATAGTAGGGCCGAGGCCGCCTCTTCCAAGGGAAGTAAAACAGTATGGCCCTTATGAAAAGTTAAGGCTTGCCGTAAAGCCGGGCCTTACATGCTATTGGCAGGTGATGGGACGGGACAGCATAGGGTTCGATGAATGGGTAAAGCTGGATATAAAATACATACAGGATAGAAACTTCTGGTTGGATTTGAAACTTATCTTCAAGACATTCAAGGTATTTTTCGGAGACGAAAATGCAGCATAGGAAGGATATAAATAATTCAGATTGATTGATTTTATCGTTGACTTAAGTTGACTTAAAATGGGAGAAAGGAATAGCCCTACAATCTTTGCTATTCATGAATAAACTTATAGACCGTGATATTAATGTATCAAGGATCAAAGAATTAATCTTTGGATAATTAATATATAGAATTACTCTTATCAGGAATACTCTATTCTTAGATAAGGATGAATAAGTCATGCGAGGCTGCATCTTATTATAAATTTTATATTTATGATAACAAGATATCTGATAAAAAATACTCAAGCGACGCGTATATCAATCATCCTGCATACAATAGGGAAAGCCTGAGGCCGATTATCCTTTTGGTTTGCAATGAAGGGACTTTTGATTATCCTCAGGAAATAGAGGCTAAACTTGATAGTAATGTAAAGTTATCTCATTATATTCCTAGATTTAAAAAGATGAAATACATATACGACTTTGGGGACGAATGGCAGCATTACATAGTGGTTGAAAAGATTGTGGAAGGCTATGATAAAAACTATCCTGTTTGCATCGGCGGAGCCGGTGATACACCGCCAGAGGATGTTGGTGGAGAGCCTGGGTATGAGAAATTTCTTGAGGCTATAGCCGATGATGAGAACCCCGAGCATGAGAATATGGTCAATTGGGGAAAAGCCAAGGGCACCGAAATTTCGATATTGAGTTTGTGAATAGCATGCTTAAAGAAGAATATTCCCTTTAGATGATGCACCTTTTCCCATAGTAATTTCCACTCTTGATATTTTTCAGGGTAACTTCCACTTTAAGAGGATAAGGGGTGGAACTTACTTTGATAATTGAGTCTTCAAATTATGAATTGAAGAAAGAAGCATGAGTGTTCTTGCTATAATTAAGATAAAAGAATATAATCATAGTATACGTATAATATTACGTACGATATTACGCATAAAATAAATTTATGTTAATATAATATAAAGGGGGATTAAGATATGGATGTGAGTGCTATGGAAAAACCAAATATAACTAAAGATCAGATAGTTAAATCATCAGTAGCCTCAAAAAAGTTCGGCAAATTCAGAAAACTTGCAAAAGAAAGGCCAATATATATATCTGATAATGGGAATATTGATACAGTATTGATAAGTTATGATTATTTTGAAAAAATGTATCAGAGACTTTATGAGTTGGAAGAAAAAGAGGAAGAAATGATACTCTCTCACAGAATTGAAGAACTTAAAAATAATCCGGAAGCTGCTGTTTCATGGAAAGATATACGCAGAGATGGCAAATAATTTTGAGCGAAATAAAACGATTTGATGTAAGATTTCATCCTGACGCTGAGAAAGAATACAAAGGACTTGATAATTCTGTTGTAGGCATTGTTAATAAATCTATAGATGATTTAGAAATAAGAGCGGATGAAGTTGGTAAACCATTAAAGAATAATACAAATTCAAAATTAGCTGGTTGTAGAGAGAAAAAATTAAGGGATGCAGGTGTAAGAATTATTTTTAAGGTTACTAAAGAGAGGGTAGACGTTCTTCGTATAGTTTATATTCTAACGATTGAAAAAAGAAGTAATGATTTTGCTTTTAAAGTTGCTCATAAGAGAAATCAAGTAATCAAAAGATTACCAAAGAATGAATTTAATAAGCATCTTCGCATATGTACCGATTGGAGAAAAATTAATAAAAATAAAAAACAGTAGCAGAAGTGTTATGACATGCTATTGTTTTAAAAAGCTTGTGTCAATGAATATTCCATTTAGATAGTGCAGATTTTCCGGTAATCCAGAGCAAATATTCCGATATTTCAAAGCGTCATTTTCCGAAGCAGTGCAACTGTCTTATAATTGTTTTATGCACAAGCATTTGTGCAAATACGATTATAGAGATAGATAATCATTGTGAGTTGTCAAGAAATAATCCGGGTAAAAAGCCAGGGTTACAGTAACACAAGCGTTGCTTCCAGCTTGGGAAGCTCACGTAATACAGTCGCCGAAGTATGGCATTTGGCACAGAAAAAAGGATCGTATGACCCATTCCTGACACATTTATGGATAAGGATATTCAGGGCATTCTGTATTCTGGTCGTTCTTGTGATGATGGAAGAAAATTTCCTGATTTCGAGTATATTTTTTCTTAAGAATATATCTCTCAGAGGTTCCTTTCGGAGCCATAAGGGAATCCAACTTTATGTCCGCACCCCGTAGAGATCAAATTTTTTCGAACTTACACAGCCTATTTTGTATTCTGTTATAAAAAAGATAGAACTACTATAGGTTTTTTAATTTATACTCAATAAGTTTCTTTTCGACACCTAAAAGACTGGCTACATAATTAATAGAATATCTCTTCAGGTTTTTCAAATCTGAATCGCTTATGATAAGTTCAGCGGCAAAAGTATTTGCTTCCATTTCTATTTTATTGGTAATGGACTATGTATATGTATCTAAAAAGATTGTATTAGTCTTTTTATGTAGTATAGCATGTCCGAGTTCATGGGCACATACTTGGCGCGATAGGGTTGAATGTAGATTGCAATTTAAATAGATTATTTGTTTTCGATTTTTATACTGATAGATTCCTCGAATACTGCCAAGATCTATTTTTATAATCAAAATGTTTAGTGCTTTACAAAGCGCAAAAGGATCACTTGTTCGATATAAATTTATTAATTTTCTGACTTTACTCTTTATGTTTTGCATATTAATCCCCCCATCATTTTCTATATTTTTTGGGAGTATACTTTTTCTTTGCTTCCTTTTTTGCTAAAGTCATCCCTTCTTCAAGAGCTGTCATAACTTTTTCTAAAGTGTCCTTATCGCCAATTTGACCATCAAAGGCGAAACCAATTGATGACATCATAAGATTTTTAAGTCTCAGAGATTCCTCCTTGATTTTCTTCATGTCTTTTTTTGAAAGAGTAACTTTATATTCTTTGTTTTTGGATTCATAAGTTGGATACTTTTTTTCACGTCCCAGAAGAAAATCAACACTAACTTGAAAGAAATCAGCAAGCTTTTTTACAATTTCAAAGGATGGTTCTCGCTTACCTAATTCATATTTACCATATGTTGTCTGATCAATATTTATTTGCTCTGCAACGGCCTTTCTTGTAAGACCTTTTGATTCTCTTAATTCCTTTAATTTTTTTCCAATCATGATTATCACTCCTTTTCCAATTCTACATTAGACTTTTTGTCTATACAATATTTTATATTCTCCATAGACAAAAAGTCTATTCATTAAATAAATGTTATTGACTTATAGACGAAATGTCTATATAATAAAAGATAGACATTTCGTCTATACTAGGGGGCATGTAAATATGCGTACTTGGTTGAAAAATTTGAGATTAAGTAAGAACCTTACTCAAGAGAAATTGGCCGAAATGGTAGGTGTTCATACCTCAATGATCAATAAAATTGAATTGGGAAATCGCACCCCATCAGTAAAGACTGCGAAATATATTGCTGATGTACTAGGATTTGACTGGATATTATTCTTCGAGAAAAGTAGACATACAGCTTAAAAGGAGCAAAAGCATGAGTAGCAGAGAGCATATGCAGATCTGACTGGAAGTTTAGTTAGAACATTTTGAAATTGAAGAGATTTTTTTCTACTGCTATGTGGGTTATTTATGCAAGATAAGGATAATGAAAAAGATGCTTTTTATCAGAATGTTGTGTATGATTTTAAAGCTTAGATGCCGAAACAAGTTCATTATGTCTGCCGGATACGGCTTACCGGCACCGATGAGGCAAGCCAAAGTAAATAAATGGTAAGGAGATGGTTTTATGAGAGCCTATGTTTTACATACAAGTAGTTAGAAATAGTATTGTCTTTCATAGAATTGTTGAAAATGAAGAATGACACAGCAAAGAAGTTTAACAAAAAATCAAAATGGTCTGAAATCAAAAAAGGGGGACTTTAGCGATGAGGAAAAGAGTTTTAAAAAGTATTGCATTGGTTCTGATGATAATATTCATTTCATCAGGAGTATCTTGTAGTAAAAAGGCTGATAATAATTCGACCAAGAGCGGTAATACAAAGGATGAGTATGATAAGATTCCAATGGAGATAAGTGCCGAGATATTCGATAGAGGCCAAGTGTTACCTGAGGAAGGGAGTTATGAGGAAAACAGATGGACAAAATATATTAATGAAAATTCAGGGGTTAAAGTGACTTGGGTACCTGTTTTGAGGACTCAAACAGAGCAAAAACTCAATTCTCTAATTGCAGTAGGGCAGGCTCCCGATCTTATGTGGGACTATGGTACGAATTTTTTGCTGACAAGGATCAATCAGAACGTTATTCAACCGATTGATGAGTATATTGAAAAATACAGTACTTCATATAAAGCATATATAAAAGCGCATCCTGAATTATTGCCCTATGTAACTAAAAATGGGAAAATGTATGCTGTTACGAGCAAGAGAGGTATAGATGTAATAGCAAACCATGGCATGGTAATCAGAAAGGATTGGCTTGATGAATTGGGATTAAAGATGCCGACAACCGATGAAGAACTTTTAAAGGTTGCAGAAGCATTTAAAAATAATGATCCAGATGGAAATGGCAAAAACGACACATATGGTTTTGCATATAACTATAACTTAGATGGTATAATACAGGCCTTTTATAATTGTATAAATTATCAATGGTATATCGAAAACGGAAAAGTCAAGTATGGAACAACTTTAGACAGATACAAGGAAGTGCTTGCATTCCGGAAAAAGCTGTTTGAAGAAGGCTTGATTGAAAAAGATCCGGGAAAGAGCTATGAAAATGAAAAACAGTTGTGGATCAATGGAAAAGCCGGTATATACATGGGTGGATATGCGCCACCTTATTACAGAGATTTCAAGAAGAATAATCCTAATGCTGTGGTGGAGCCGTTAGAATCAGTTTCTACGAAGTATGGCAGAAATGGTTTATATCAGGAGCCGCCTGCAAACAGGCTGATAGTTTTTAACAAGAACATGAAGAATCCCAAGGCTGCTGTAAAATTGCTGGACTGGATGATAGATAAAGGCTGGTTTACAATAATGTTCGGTGTTGCAGGCCAAAACTATAAAATGGTTGACGGATTACCGAAAGCCATAGATGCCGACAAAAACCAGAAGGAGTTGCAGTACAGCACGGAGTATGCATTAATAAATAACTGGGATCCGAAGCCGGAAGCATTCAAAATAATGTCCGCGGATGACCCGATTGCTAAAGAGGAAGCGGATTTAAAGGGAAGAGGCATTCAGGTGGCAATGAAGAATGTTTTCAGAAGGGATATACCGTATGCTCCGACATTTGACGATTTATTAAAAGGCACAAATGAAAAGTTCCAATTCAGCACAAGCGGTATCATAAACAAAGTCATTACAGGAGGAAGCCAGTATACTCCCGAGTGGGGAATGGAACAGATACAGGCAACATGGAAGAAGCAGGGCGGAGAAAAAATGGAGCAATTGATGCAGGCATGGTATGAAAAGAATTTTAAAAAATAGATAATTCATGAAAGATTATTTATTGTCTATTGTTTAACAAGGCTTTTCAGGTTATACAGAATTGATTATCTTGTGGGGATGAAAGACAATGCATCAGATAATGCCTTTTATCCTCACATAAAAAAATAAAATGCCTATATATAATTGCCGGCATTTTGTTTTTTAAAAGATGGGAGAGGGAGAGCTGATTATGATAGAAATGAGCGATATAGAGCATAAATTATTTTTTGAGGAATTAAAAAGACACAATAAGGAGTATGATCCTGAAGTCATGATGATAAAGAGACCTTTTTCATCTCCAGGATATCATACTACGCTAAAAGGTGGCTATGTCCATCCGACGCGGGATTCACTAACTTATGCTGTCGCGCTATTTGACAGCGGAATCGACGATAACGAGAAAATTGCCATGGATATTGTAAAGAAAGTCATATCACTTCAGGATACTAATCGGTCAAATAAAACATATGGGATATGGTCATGGTTTTATGAAGAACCGCTAAGTAAGATGTCTCCTCCTGACTGGAACTGGGCAAACTTTTGTGGAAAAGAATTGCTGCAGATACTCTTAGACTATTCAAACGATCTTCCTGATGATTTAGAAAAAAGTATAAAAAATTCGATAATACATGCATGCAATTCGATAATAAAACGAAATGTGAGCATAGGTTATACGAATATTGCGATTATGAGTGCATATGTAACGATTTTAGCCGGTGAATTATTAGGTGAGAAAAAAATATTTGACTTTGGCAGGAATTATTTAAAAAGGTTCTACGATTATACAATAAGTATCGGGGCATTTACAGAATATAACAGCCCTACATATACGATGATTGCGTTGGAGGATCTATCAAGAATGCTCAATCAGATAAAAGATGAAGATTGTCTTAAAATGGTCGGCGAGTTAAGCAATATGGGATGGAAATGTGTGGCTGAACACTTCCACGCCCACACAAATCAATGGGCTGGTCCTCATACGAGGTGTTATAAAACTCTGCAGGATGATTTATTCCTGTCAAAAATACAGCTTGCAACTGGGGGAGCCGTAAAATTCCTGGATGATGAAAAACTGAGAATCACCATAGATTTTCCGCGCATAAAGTTAAAGTGTCCTGAAGAATACGTTCATTATTTCAGGGAAGATAAAGAACGTCTAATAGTCCAAACATTTAATAAGGGGAAAAAGCTTCACTTGGCAACAAGCTATTTAGCAAAAAATTTTGCACTGGGTTCATTTAATGTTTCTGATTTATGGAACCAGCGAAGAGCGCTCGTAGCATATTTAGGAGATAGCGATAACCCTGTTTATTTTTATCTGAGATGTTTGCACGATGGATATGATTATTCTTCCGCCGTACTCCACTCGGTGCAATATAAGGGGGATTTATTGGGTATAATTGATTTTGCAACGAATGGCGGAGATACCCATTGCAATCTGGACATGATCAAGGATGCGACGATAAAAGCCAGGGATTTCAGGATAAGGTTTGAATTCGGCGGGGCAATAGACGGCATACAATTGGATAAATCCGAGAATACGTTTATATGCAAATCAAATAACGTGAATATAAAAATTCATATGCTTTACTGCTGCTTCGGAAATTTCAGGATCGATTATAAAATTGGAGAAAGAAAAGATATTAAATATGCGGATATCATTTTATACAGCGGAGATCCCATAAGTATTAGGTTTAAAGAATTGCCGCAAGCAGTTTGCGCATTTTGTTTGAACATAAACTCGGATAATGGTGGCATGCCTGAAATTATTAAAGATAAAAACAATGAGATGATAAGAGTTGAATATAACATTCATGACAGAAAATTGATGCTTGAGGCCGATATGAAAGCCAAGGGAATGTCAGAACTGTTCTTGAACAGCAAAGACAATATTACTACTCTTAAGTTGATTTAGTGGGCATGCAGCCTAAGGGTTTTTATTGTAACCAATAAGTCATAGTAAAAAGGGAGAAATATAGATGTCTAAAGGACAGAAGCATAAAAATTCACTTATAAAATATACTGATGAATTTACTGGAAAGAGAGTTACAAAATTAACACCAGAAAGATGTGTAAACCATCATCAATATTTTTATAATAAAATGTTCACTTCCGATAGCAATTACCTTATATATGGTAGCGATAGAGATGGAAATAGAAACTTGTATAAGATGAATATTATAAATGGCGATGCAGTCCAGCTTACAGAAGGAAATGGTATAAATGATTTTGGAAGCATATTATCGAATGATGACAAATACCTTTTTTTCACACGCAATAATACTATATATAAAATGAATCTTGATACGCTTGATGAAGTGCCCATATATCAAGAACCTAAGGAGTGGTCGAGTAGAACCTTTGATATAAGCGATGACAATAGGTTTATAGCTATGACTCAAATATATAAAAAAGACATAATAGAAGGGAAAGGTGACTGGTCTTCATTCGAACCACAGTGGCGTAAAAAACCTTTATGCCGAATCGTATATTTTGATATAGAGAATAATAAAGGAAATGTTATCCTTGAACAAAATTGCTGGTTCGGGCATCCACAGATAAGGCCTGGGAATAATGATACAATATTGTTCTGTCATGAAGGCCCCGGAAATCTCATTGATGCAAGACTGTGGCTTATAAATTCGGATGGATCAAATCGCAGATGCGCAAGAGAAAAGTCTGAAAATGAACTGGTTACAACTCATGAATTCTGGTTAAGAGATGGTTCGAAATTTGGATTCATGTATCGGGAGAAAGATCAAAAAACATTTTTAAAGTTTATTAATCCTGATACCCTTGAAGAAAATACTTTGATGGAGTGTTCTCATTATTTGCATTTTATTTCCAATAGAGAAGGTAGCATGATAACAGGTGATGGCGATTCATTTATATATATAATTGATGTGGCAAATAAAAAAGAGGAAAAGCTTTGCTTTCATGGTTCTCACTGGAAATCATACGGCAATACCCAGGACAGCCATCCTCATCCGTGTTTTACTCCAGATAGCATGTCGGTATTGTTCACCTCCGATAAAGACGGACTGCCTTCAATATATAAAGTCGATTTATGATTTAATGTTTTGTTGGTTTTCGAATAAATGAATGCGTCAAAAAGCATATATCGATATTGTTTTTGTTTATATAAATTGCTTAACACAATTTGCCAATGGTTTTATGGAAGGTGGAGAATTATGAATAACAAAATGAAAAAGATTTTCGCCTTGATGCTGTGTGTTGGTGTTTTATGGTCGATGCAGGTACATGTTAAAGCAGTATCTGACGTACCCCTTAAGGCTAAATTTACATATGGTTCTGGGCAGGAAGTACCTCCGGAATATTACAATTCTATGAAATATCAATATTATACTTATGTCCTCAAAAGCTATGAGGAAAAAGGTTATAAGGTGGCAAATTCACAGACTATCACAATCGATGAAAAAAGTATTAAAGTCCCAAAGGGCAAAAATATAAGACTGGAAGCAGGTATCAATGGTAGAAAAGATCCTGCATTTATATGGGATAAAGAAATGCCATGGGCTGAATGGAATTTTGACGTAAGTTCGGAAGGTTTATATGAAATTGAATTAGAATATTATATGCCTCCAGGGTCCGGCAATTCGGCAGTAAGATCAATTTACATCGATGGGCAAGTGCCTTTCTATGAATCCAATAATATAAAGTTCAATCGTATGTGGCATGATAAAGCGGAACCTGTGGTAAATAGCATTGGAGATGAAGTAAGGCCAAGCCAGGTTGAAATTTCCGGTTGGAGAAGCACTAAATTATACGACAGCTCGGGTTTTTATTCCGAACCTTTCAAGTTCTATTTTAAACCCGGTAAACATGTAGTAAGGCTTGGATATGTCGATCAGACAATTATAGTAGGTAAATTTTATATAAAACCAGCCGAGACTTTACCTGCATATGACGAGATAAAAAAGCAATATAAGGCCAATGGGTATAAGGAAGGTACTAAAACAGTTAAAATTCAAGCTGAAAAGGCGGTTATAGAAAAAAGCGATCCGACAATCAGAAGGGAGAGCAACGGAGATCCCTCCTGTGAACCTGCTTCATCAATAAATAGAAAACTGAATGTCATAGGTGATTGGAGATGGAGGCGTGGGAACCAGTCAATAACGTGGAAAATAACTGTACCGGAAGATGGATTATACAAAATCGCTTTAAGAGCAGGACAGTGGTGGAAAGACGGGCTTTCTTCATTCAGGCAAATAGCGATTGATGGCAAAGTTCCCTTTAAGGAGATGGAGGAATACGAGTTTGTATATAACAAAAATTGGCGTACCGAGGTTCTAAAAGATTCATCAGACAACCCATATCTGTTTTATTTAACAAAGGGCGACCATGCTATTACAATGACTGCAAAAATGAGTTATCTTGCTCAGATTGCACAATCTATCAATGATGATTCGCTATTGCTCTCAAATATTATAAGGGACATTATAAAAATAACAGGCGATACGCCTGACCCTAACTACGATTATGAGTTTATGGAGAAGATACCTAATCTACGGAAAGACATGGAGACTTTAACAAAGAACCTGCAGTGGAAATATGATTTTCTCAAGGAGAAGTCCCAAAAACTTCCGGCAATGGCAAATAACTTTACTACGATTATAAGCCAGATTAAAGATATGCTTAAGGACCCTTTTACAATAGCAAAAAGGATGAATGATTTAAACAGCGCTCAAACTAGCCTGAGTTCGTGGTATTTGAGCCTTCAGGATCAACCTTTGGTAATTGATTACTTTATTATCGGCGCACCTGAAGAGAAAATAACAAATTCCGGTTCAAATATATTTCAAAAGTTAAGAGCCACTTTTGATACATTTCTGGTATCTTTTAAGAAAGATTACGATAATGTAGGCAGTATATTGGACAAAAAGACAAAGGTCAATTCCGTAATAGACATATGGATTGCAAGAGGCACTGAATGGGCAGAGCTTATTAAAGAGATGACGGATGAGGATTTTACACCTGAGACAGGAATTGCCATTAATGTAAATGTTCTGCCGTCCTCGCAGCTTAATGCGGGCAGTGTAAATGCGCTTATGCTTTCTATTATGTCCGGGAAGGCTCCTGATGTTGCCCTTGGGAGTGCAAGCAACTCTCCAGTGGAATTTGCAATAAGGGATACTGTATATGATTTATCGAAATTCAAGGATTTCAAAGAGGTCTCAAAGAGATTCCTGCCAAATATTTTTATACCCTATGAATATAATGGAGGAATTTACGCATTACCGGAGACGATGGATTTTACTGTAATGTTTTACAGGAAAGATATAGTAAGCGATCTTGGGATAAAGCTTCCCAATACAAGAGAAGAATTATATGATCATGTTCTTCCGGTTTTATATCAAAACGGGCTCGAATTTTATTATCCTGTAGATTTTTCTCAGTTTATATTCCAGCATGGCGGTAGTTTTTATACGATGGATAAGAAAAAAACCGGATTGGATACTCCAGAGGCTTATATGGCATTTAAGGAATGCTCTGAATTGTATACTAATTATGCTATACCTATAGTCGCAAATTTTTATAATCGTTTCAGGACGGGAGAAATGCCAATGGGCATAGGTAACTACGGTCTTTATCTGCAGCTTTCCGTTGCAGCGCCGGAGCTCGCCGGACGCTGGGGTATCGCACTGCTACCAGGCATTAAAAAGGCAGATGGAACAATCGATAGGTCAAATGGCGGGCTTGCAGGCCAGTGCGATATGATTATGAAGCAATCAAAGCATCCTGAAGAATCGTGGAAATTTCTGGACTGGTGGACAAGCAATACTGTGCAGACAAGGTTCGCAAGAGAAATAGAAGCCACGATAGGTACAGAAGCAAGATGGAATACTGCCAATATGGAAGCCTTTGAAAATCTATCCTGGAATAAAGAGGACATTGAGGTTATCGAGGAACAATTGAAATGGGCAAAAGAGACTCCAAATGTGCTTGGTGGATATTTTACAGGCCGTCACATAAATAACGCATGGAACAGGATCGTAATAAATGGGGAGCCTGTAAGGGATTCAATCGAACAAGCTGTTGAAGATATAAACAGAGAGATGAAGATGAAGCAGGAAGAATACGGAGTTTCAGATAATGCAAAATAAGGGGGCTGCGGGGGATGAAATCGAAATTTAAAAAATGGTGGAAAAAATATTATGTTGGTTATTTATTCCTACTTCCTTTTGTAGTACTATTTGTAATTTTTGTAATAATACCTGTGCTTGTAGCACTGGGCACCAGTTTTACGAATTATAATATGCTTCAGCGTCCAAAATGGATAGGGCTTACCAATTATAAGCTGCTTTTTCTGGATGATGACGTATTTTTAATCGCACTTAAAAATACATTTGTTTTTGCATGCATCACGGGGCCTATAGGATACTTTATGTCGCTTTTTGCAGCATGGGTTATAAACCAGCTCAGGTTTCGTAAGGGCTTTGCCCTTGCATTCTATGCACCGTCCATTACAAGCGGTGTCGCGATGTCTGTCGTCTGGCTGTATTTTTTTTCAGGCGACCGCTATGGGCTCATAAATAATATATTGATAAATTTTGGGATTATTAAGGAGCCGATACTCTGGACAATGGATGCAAAATACATTATGCCTGTAATAATAGTTATATCCATCTGGATGAGCATGGGTACCGGTTTTTTGGTTTTTCTGGCGGGCCTTCAAAATATACCGAAGGAGCTTTATGAGGCAGGAGCTATTGACGGAATAAAAAACAAGTTCCAGGAACTTGTTTATATTACTCTTCCCATGATGAAACCCCAGCTGTTGTTTGGAGCAATCAATTCTGTAGTAGGTTCCTTTGGTGTATTCGATATTGCAGTATCTGTTGCGGGGATGCCAAGTCCCAATTATGCCGCCCACACGATAGTTGCCCACCTGTATGACTACGCATTTATAAGATTTGAAATGGGATATGCATCGGCAATTTCAATGGTCTTATTCTGTATAACATTTGTATTCGGACGTTTGCTAATGAAATTATTGTCTTCGAAGGATATGTAAAGAAGGAGGATATACGAATGCTCGAGAAAAATTTAAGCGCGGAGTTAAAAACATTTGAAAAGCAGCCTGAACTAAGAGTAAGAAGGATAAGTTTCAGAAAGATTACTTTTGGAAAGATAATAGTATATATATTAATGTTGCTTTTAGTATTATTTACCGCGCTTCCGCTTATATACGTGATAAATACAGCTTTTAAGCCGTTAGATGAATTGTTCTTATTTCCACCAAGGTATTTTGTAAGAAAGCCTACTACACAGAATTTCCATGATCTTCTGTTATCCCTCAGCAGTTCAACCGTTCCTTTTTCAAGATATGCATTCAACAGTTTGTTTATAACAGTTACAGTTGTATTTTGCACGGTAATAGTTTCTTCAATGGGTGCATATGGCCTGGTAAAGCATAATCCACCAGGTTCGAAGGTTTTGTTTACGTTTATAGTAGGTGCGCTTATGTTTTCAAACCATGTTACACAGATACCAAGGTATATGGTGGTAAATTATTTAGGACTTATAAACAAATATGGGGCCTTGATAATTCCGAATATAGCAGTA
This sequence comes from Clostridiales bacterium, assembly GCA_030016385.1. Lineage (NCBI taxonomy): Bacteria > Bacillati > Bacillota > Clostridia > Eubacteriales > Clostridiales bacterium. The sequence continues at coordinate 35,931 of JASEJN010000026.1, forward strand.
GCTTATAATTTTTTTCTTATGAAGCAATTTATTGAACAATTTCCAAATGAACTATTGGAGTCGGCAAGAATCGACGGGGCCAACGAATGGGCTGTATTCTGGAAAATAGCCATGCCATCTCTAACTCCGGCATGGTCGACTTTAGTGGTTTTTTCATTTGTATCAAATTGGAACGATTATTTTTCACCATTGATATTTATAACGAGCCAGGCGATGAAAACGCTTCCTCTTGCCCTTCAGACTATTGCCGGAGGACCTGCCGCCATGTCCATAGGGAGAGCAGGAGCCGTATCTGCTGCGACATTTTTAATGACAATACCTACAATAATAATTTTTACATTTATGCAGTCGAAAGTTATGGAAACTATGATGTATTCCGGAATAAAAGCATAAGGGGGAAGTCCATCATGATAATGTCTAAATGGCATAAAAAAGGCAATAGGATACTGGCGGCATTGCTTATAGCGGTTATCTTCATATTATCTGCAGCAATATCTGAAAAGCAGGCATTTGCGGCAGAAAGCGAGGATTATATTCTGGACGGTACGGTTAGAGTACCGATACCCAAGACATATGTTCTGAAAAAGGTTATAAATAATATCGGAAGCGCAGGAAAAGAAACGGGATATTTAAAAAAACCGGGTGATATTTTTATAAACAGTCAGGGATATATTTTTATAACTGATACCGGAAATAACAGGATTATTAAGATGACAAAAGAAGGTACGACTTTAAATATATTCAAAGGACCAAAGCAGAAGCCATTGAATTCGCCAGGCGGCGTATTTGCGGATGATGACGGCAATATGTATATCGCAGATACGGGGAATGGAAGGATAGTACATCTGTCGGCAGGTGGGGAGTTTGTCGAAGAATTTGTCAAACCTGATTCCAATTTGTTTGAAAGCACATTCACTTTTCAGCCGACAAAAGTTTGTATAAGCCCTACGGGCTATATTTATTCCATAGGGAACCAGTCGGTAATGCTGATGGACGCATATAATAGATTCAGAGGTTTTTGGGGACAGACCAATGTAGGTTTTAACATCGTAGAAGCGCTTGTTAGAAAATTTGCATCGAATCAGCAGAAAAAATACATAGTTAAAAGGAATCCGGCTGCATTTATTAATATCGCAATGGATGAACAAGGTATGACTTATGTGACAACCGCTGATGCTACTGAGGGAGAGATCAAAAAATTAAATTCGGTTGGTGAGAACATATATAGAAAATATGGTTCCGTTAGTAATAGCTTGAACTTATTTAATCTTGATTTTCTGACAAAAATGAATATGACTGATAAAACTTTTGTATACGGAGAACGCTTTGACGATGATGGAAAGCCGATAAAACCATATTTCGTGGATCTTGCCGTAGATAAAGCTGGTAACGTAAGTGCTATAGAAAGAAATACATGCAAGATATATCAATACGATCAGGAAGGTAACCTACTTACAGTATTTGGGGGCAAAGGTGACCAGAAAGGATCATTCGATCTGCCGTCTTCGATAGCCGTAGATAATGATGGAAATATTTACGAACTTGACATGTCCAAAAATAATATACAGATATTCGAACCGACAGATTTTATAAAACTGGTTCATCAGGCTGTAAAGATGTATTCTGAGGGCAATTATGACGCAGCATATAATGTTTGGAACAAGGTTTTGAAAATCGATGAAAATTATGACATGGCGCATACAGGTATTGCAAAGACATTTTACAAACAGAAGCGTTACAAAGAATCGATGCAGGAATATGTTTATGCAAATGACAGGAACGGATATTCCATGGCATATACCAAATACCGGCACGATATCTTCAGGCAATATTTTGGGCTGATAGTTCTGGGGATTATTTCAGTAATAATTTTTTTCAGCCTGGCAATAAAATTTTTGAAGAAAATGGCACGTAATGCTTTGACGGAATTCAGAATGCTCAATCCAAACCGTATGAGACTTGCCAATTTATTCAAATTATCAATAGCAACTTTATTTCATCCGATTGAGGCATTTGATTATGTAAAAAGCAGCAGGCATAAATTGAATTATATGCCGAGCATTATCATATTGCTGTTGGTCGTTGCAGTAAGGATTTTCTATATTTATACGGTGCATTACCCTCTTGCGGATATAGACATAAAAGATGCAAACATTGTACTCGAAGTGGTTAAACTCATTCTGCCAATAATCACCTGGGTGGTAGCAAGCTTTGCAATAACGGCAATTTTGGACGGGGAATCGACATTTGGTGAAATTTTTGTAGTTACATCCTTTTGCATGATACCTTATTTATTGATCAATATTCCCCTTCCTGTTTTATCAAATGTTTTTGCGAGAAGTGAATCCACGCTTTATGGTTTTATTTTGAATGCAACAAATATCTGGATTTTAATATTGATATTTTTGAGCGTAAAGAATATGAACAACTTTAGCATAGGTAAAACAATAGGTGTATGCATTCTGAGCGTAGCGACAATGGCTCTTTTATGGGCTATTACATTACTTATTTTTGTACTGGTGGGAGAACTGTATTTGTTTATTTTAGGATTGGTACGTGAAGTCCAGATGATACTGCTTTAAAGGAGGGAGATAGACATGAGGAAGTTTATTGTATTTTTAGTTATTTCATCAATATTGGTCTTTAGTTTTAAAACTGGATTCTGCGCTGCAAAAAGTGTTCCCGATGCATATACAAAAATAGCTGGGAATGCTAATCTTTCACTTTATTTCAATCCAAAATCTTATACGCTGGAAATAGAAGATATGCGCAATGGATATGTATGGAAGTCAGTAGTAGATGATAAGGTTTATGATATGAAAAATATCAACAGGACATGGCAAAATAGAATGAATTCATTATTTATTGTTAACTATGTATCCTTCAATGAAAAAAATTTAGCAATAAAAAAGGCTTATTCAGCAGGTAATCAGGCTGCGATAAGTTATAATAATATAGGCAATGGCATCCGCCTTAATTATGAATTTAAAAACATAAAAATCAAAATATCTCTTGAAATAAGACTTGATAAAGATTTCCTGGTAGTCAATATCCCAATGGACGGAATAGAGGAAAGCGATATAAATGGAATCGTAAGCGTTGAATTGATGCCATTTTTAGGAGCCGCAGACAGCAAGGTCGATGGGTATATATTGTGTCCTGATGGCAGCGGTTCATTGATGAAATATAAAAATGTTTATGAAAGGCCTGAAAAACTAAATGAATATAAATGGTATATATACAGTCCTGAAGATGTAAGTATCAATGATAAAAATACTGCTGATGCGGAGAATGAAAATACGAAGAGGGCAATGCTACCTGTATATGGGGTAAAAAATGGAGATAATGCTTTTCTGGCTATAGCGGACAAGGGAGAGGAGAATACCTGCATAAATGTTTCACCGGAAGGTTATACGGTAAACTTAAATAGAGCTTCCTTTGAATTTACATACAGACATTTCTTTGAAGTTATGCTTTCGAATATAACTATAAACGGCACAAATATGGCCAAGGTACCTGAAGCCACAAAAGTGGATAAAAAGATAATAAACCAGACCCATGAAGTGCGATACGCTTTTTTGGAGGGAAACGATGCGAACTACAGCGGTATGGCTAATGCATACAGAGATTATCTTATCGGTAATAATGCGTTAAAAAAAGCGATATCCGATAAAAAAATACCTGTTGCGATCGATTTCCTTATGGGTATAAAAGAAAAAAGGCTGATATTCAATAAATACGTAGTGATGACGAGCTTCAAGCAGGCAAAAGAAATATTGGAAAAGTTAAGCAATAAGGGTATAAAAAACATACAGGTAAAACTGGATGGATGGGCGAAAGGAGGATATGGATATTATCCCGTAAATTGGCCACCTGAACGCTCGCTCGGTGGCAAAAAAGGTTTCGATTTGCTTTCTGAATATGTTAAGAACAATGATATGAAAATCTTTTTATCAGCTAATTTTGAAGATGCCTTAAGCAAAAGCAGAGGATTTTCAAAAAGGAAAGATGTAATATTCGACGGAGCTAAGATGCCTGTTACCAATGAGTCAAAGGATTCTTTCCTGCTCAGTCCGCAGGTTGCATATAATAAATTTAAAAATTTCATAGGCAATATGGCAGATCAAAATAGCAATGGCATTGCGCTGGATAGGATCGGGGAACTTATTTATCACGATTACAATACTAAAAATCCGTCAACCAGGTCTGATACGGAGGAGAAATGGAAGGCGATGATGGAACTGGCTTCAAAACAAAACGGTGGAGTGGCCTTGAATGGAGGAAATCTGTATACGTTAAAATATGCAGACAGGCTTTATGACATTCCTGTAGAATCATCTCATAGTTACATATCAGATGAGGATGTGCCTTTCTACCAGATGGTTGTACATGGCATGATACCTTATTCTTCAGAACCTGGTAATCTGTTTTATGATTCCACTGAGCAAAAGCTGAAATGGATAGAGTATGGGTGCATGCCATATTTCCAGTTCACGTATAAGAAATCAAGGGAGCTAAAATATACAGATTATAATAAATTATTTACTTCATATTATAATGACTGGATAAATACAGCTGCAGATATATACGATGAATTTAACGGTAAACTCAGCAGCATCTGGGATGAATATATGATCGGCCATGATAAAGTCGATGATAATTTATACAGGGTCAGATATGGCAATGGAACAACTGTATATATAAATTATAATGAAAGCGATAAAACTTTCGATGGTTACAAAATAAAGGCGAAGGATTATCTGGTTATAGAAAAAGGAGGCATCGTGAAATGAAAAAAATGCAGATTAGCATGGGGAAAAAGAAGATAATTGAAGCGTATATATTTATGCTGCCATTCATAATAGGAATCGTTGCATTTTTCGCATTTCCACTGTTTGTTTCTATAAAACTAAGTTTTGGGAAAGTTATAGATATGAGCGGATTTAAAATAAAATGGATAGGATTTGACAATTATATCAGAGCTTTCGTGACAGATGTCCAGTTTATCCCGATGTTTTTGCGTATAGTCAGGGAATCTTTATTGAAGTTGCCGCTTATTTTGGTATTTTCGCTAATGCTTGCGATGTTTATAAGCAATGATATAAAGTTTAAAGCTTTTTTCAGGATAGCATTTTTTCTTCCTTTCTTACTTGGGACTGGGTACGTAATGCAGCAGATTATCGGACAGGGGATAAATGAACAGGTACTTATGCAAGCCAAAAACATTTTTATTCCGGAAAAAATATTAGCATACCTCGGTCCCAATGTCGATGAAGCAGTAAATAGTTTTTTCGGAGTGATAGTAACCGTTCTGTGGAGCTGCGGGGTGCAGATTTTGCTGTTCTTATCGAGTTTGCAAGGCATATCTAAATCATTATATGAATCCGCAAAAGTTGACGGTGCAACGCAATGGGAGATGTTCTGGAAGATAACTTTGCCCATGATATCGCCTGTCATGCTTCTTAACATTATATATACTCTCCTTGATTCATTTACGGATATATCCAATCCTATTTTGAGCTATATACAGGATTACGCATTTACAAGGACGGATTTTGCATATGCTGCAGCAATCGGCTGGATATATTTCATATTTATAATGATCTTGATTCTGGTGATATTTATGATAATGAAAAATCATTTATACAGCTTTGATATGAAGGGGGAAACAAAAAATGGTAAAAGTCGTTAATATGATATATGGGAACCTGAAAAATGGTTTTTTAAGCAGTTCGTTGAGAATCAAGCATAACAGGCTTGAAAGCATATCAAGAGTGTTCAATCATATACCCCATAAGTTATACAGAATCGCATTATATATTCTTTTGTTTAGCATAGCTTTTGTATTTTTGTATCCATTCTTATATGTATTTATTACTTCATTAAAAACATACAGGGATATCAACGACTTCACAGTAAACTGGATACCGAGGAGCATCAAATATCAAAATTATATTTTCGCGATCAGAATTCTGGGTTATTTTAAGTATATAACGAATTCCGTTCTGCTAACTGTAATCGGTACATTAGGACATTTGATTTCATGTTCATTTATAGGTTATGGATTCGCAAGATATAAATTTCCAGGAAAAAATATATTGTTTTTCATTGTTATATTATCGATAATAGTACCAATACAAACATTAATCGTCCCTCTTTACATGGCATTTTCAAATTATGGATGGGTGAATACGTATCTCCCGATACTTGTCCCAACATTTTTTGGATTTGGATTAAGAGGAGGACTGTTTATATTTATATTCAGGCAGTTTTATACAGGCTTTCCAAAGGAACTTGAAGATGCGGCTAAAATAGACGGATGTGGGTTTCTAAGGACATACTGGAGTATAGTGCTTCCGGTTGCAAGGTCGGTGTTCTGGGTAGTAATAGTCCTTTCAATGGTATGGCACTGGAACGACTTCTATGAACCATCCATATATATAAATAAAATGGCTCTTACAGTTCTGCCTGCAAGACTTCAGACCCTTGTCAATTATGTCAATAATCCACAGGGCGATATATTCTTCGGCATGTTGCTTGAAGAAGGGGAAGATACAATAAATAATGCTGTACTGATGGCAGGAACGTTCCTAATTATATTTCCCATACTTATGGCTTTTGGCTTCATACAAAAGAAATTCATGCAAGGCATAGAACGGACAGGTCTGGTAGAATAAAAATAAATGCCCAAAAATTGGTTGAATTGCGCAGACAGTTTTTGGGCAACATGAATTAATCATAAGTGCCGACACTATTGGCCAAAGATGCAGGTTATAAAAGTGTGCTGCTGCACAATGAACTATTTATTCATTGTGCAGCAGCA
>JASEJN010000027.1 GCA_030016385.1 Clostridiales bacterium
TACAAAACTTGAATCTGCCGAATGAGTGTTCAAAATAACATAAGCTCAAATTACGGATCTAAGTTATGGTGTATTAAATTTATATAAAAAATATGCATCCGTATATTCAGCTTCAATTTTCGAATGCATATTTTATATTGGAATAATATATATATCTTCAATTCTCAATAAATTTGAATATATTTGTAAAAATATGATATCATTTGTTATATAATTAAAATAACATGTTGCGATGATTCAATCAGCCGGTGAAATGTTCAAAAGAATATATTCAAGGTAAATGCACTGAGTTTCAAAAGCAGCCTTTTATGTTGAGGTGTATAATAATGAGTAAAAATATCATGATAGTAGAAGATGAATACAGAATGAGACATCTTCTCTCCGATTATTTCAGGAAAGAAGGATATAGCATCGTCGAAGCGGAAGACGGCAAGGAAGCGCTTGAGAAGTTCAAGGAAGATATAGATGTCATAATCCTTGATATAATGCTTCCAAACTTAGATGGATGGACTGTCTGCAAAGCCATAAGAAATTCTTCAAACGTCCCTATAATAATGTTGACTGCAAAATCGGAAGAGGATGATAAACTTTTAGGATATGAGCTTGGAGCCGATGATTATGTCACAAAACCGTTCAGCCCCAAAGTGCTGGTTGCAAAGGTAAAAGCTCTTATTAAAAGAACCGAAATATTGACAGGCAACACAGATGGAATAACGGAGTCATCCGGTATCAGAATCGATGAAAACGCCCACGATGTAACTGTCGATGGCCGTCCGGTCAATCTTGCCCCAAAAGAATATGATCTGCTTTTATATCTCATGAGGAACAAATCCGTCGCATTAGCACGGGAAAAAATACTGGATAATATCTGGGGATACGATTATTATGGGGATTTTAGAACTGTGGATACGCACATTAAAAGATTGAGAGAAAAACTCGGGGACAAGGGAGAGCTAATATGCACCGTAAGGGGCAGCGGTTATAAGTTTGAGGCAAAAGATGAAAAGAAATAGCATTGGATTCAAATTGTTTGTGATTACCGTAACCTTTTTCGTTGTTTTTATGAGCACTACTTTGATCTTTCAATCTACCTTTTTTGAAAAATTTTATGTTAACAGCAAAACAAAAATGCTCCTGTCAAACCTTAAAAAGTTCGAATCCGATTATATCGCATCAGGCAGAGATTATAATTTTATTTTAAACAGCCTGAAGGAATTTCAGGATTCAAACAACGCAAGAGTAGTTGTGATGAATAAAAACAGAATATTTAATTATACCATAATATCGGGCGGCCCTGATCCTTCAAAGGATGATATACTAAGTGCCGCAATAATAAGATGGCGGGTTATGGCAAATAATTATAATTCAAGCCAGCCGATCGTGTATGTGGCGAAACATCCCGTATACAACACCAACAATATAGTCATCATTTCTCCGATGGCTGTTCAAAACAGGATCGAAGATGTCTTTTTTGTGGTATCTTCACTTCAACCTATCGGAGAGGCTGTTTCGGTCATGAATCAGTTCTATATATATCTTTATTCAGGAGCGCTGATCCTGGTCATTATTATATCCCTGATATATTCGAACATGGTATCCAAACCATTAAAGATTTTAAATAGTACAGCGATGAAAATGGCTGAACTGGATTTCTCGGCAAAATGTAAAATCAAATCGAAAGATGAGATTGGAAACCTTGCATCTACTTTGAATTTTCTGTCTGAAAAATTGAGCATGGCTCTTGGTGAATTGAAAAATGCAAATAAAAAGTTAAAAGCCGATATAGCAAAGGAAAGAAACATCGAGAAAATGCGCAGGGAATTTATAGCAGATGTATCCCATGAGTTAAAGACTCCGATAAGCCTTATAGAAGGCTATGGAGAAGGATTAAAAGACAATATAGTTCAGGGCGAGGAGAGGGATTATTATCTGTATGTTATAATAGACGAAGCCCAGAAAATGGGTAAATTAGTTAATGATATGCTGGATCTTTCTCAGCTTGACTCAGGCAACTACATCCTTTCACCTCAAAACTTTTATATTGATGAGCTCTTGCTGTCTGTTATAAAAAAGTACTCGAACAGCATCGCAGACAAAATGATAGATATGAAAACCGACATACAATACAGAAATATAAATGTTTTTGCGGACAGATTCAGGATCGAACAGGTAATAACCAATATATTGAACAATGCAATAAAGCATACACCTGATAACGGTAAAATCGCTGCAAGCATCACATGCAGCGATACCTCGGTGCTTGTGGAGATAGAAAACCAGGGTGAGCATATACCGGACAGCGAAATCACAAAGGTATGGGATAAGTTTTACAAGGTTGACAAATCCCGAAACAGAAAGGCAGGAGGCTACGGCCTCGGCCTTGCAATCGTAAAGAAAATACTTATACTCCACAAGAGCAAATTCGGCATTAAAAATACAGAATCAGGAGTAAAATTTTATTTTACGTTAAATGGAAAACAAAATGAGGAGGAATAAAAATGAGTTTAATTTTCTCAGGAATAGCACCGCATGGATCATCAATTATTGAAGAAATCTCCGGCAATGAAAAGGATATGTTTAAGCCTACAAGGTCGGCAATGGTTGAGCTTGGAAAAAGGTTGAAAAAGAATAACATAGAAACTATTGTGATCATCACCCCTCACGGTTTGAAGCTCAAGGGATATAATGCCGTTTATATATCCGAAAACTGCGGTGGTTCCCTTACAGAGTTCGGTAATACCATAAGCATGGAATTAAAATGCGATGTTGAAATAGCAAATGGCATTTTGAAAGAGGCAAGACAGAGTAAAATACCATGCATCGGCGCAAATTACGGGACATCATCAGGGCCTGAATCAAAAATGCCTATGGACTGGGGAATAATGATACCCCTTTGGTTTCTTGGAGGAAATGATGAGTCAAAACCTCAAATAGTGGTCATTACCCCTTCAAGGGACATACCCCTTGATGATCTTGTATCCCTTGGAAAGATCATTGCCACAGTATGTCAGAAAAGCGATAAAAAGATCGCGCTTATCGCAAGCGCCGACCAAGCCCATGCCCACAGCAAAGACGGAATCTACGGATTCAATCCGGCTGCAAAAGAATATGACGAAAAAATCATATCATATTTGAAAGAAGATCGCCTAGACAAGCTTTTGAAAATGGATATGAATTTTATAGAAGATGCCAAACCCGACAGCCTGTGGCAAATGCTGATACTTTATGGAGCGCTGCAGGTAGTTCCCATGGCTGGAGAAGTCTTGTCATACCAAGTACCTACTTATTTCGGAATGCTTGTTGCAAGCTTTCAAAAATAGCATAAAAATAGCTGAGCACGTTATGCTCAGCTATTTTATATGGCTGCCCAGGCAGGACTCGAACCTACACCTCCCTGATCCAGAGTCAGGTGCCTTACCAATTTGGCCACTGGGCAATATACAATTCTACTTTCTGTTTAAAGCGCAATAATTGTAACAGTGTTTATTATATATTGTATTATAATAAAAAGCAATAGCTTTTTTTATTTTATCCTCAATTCGCGAAATCTAACCCACCGGAACAAAACCACCAGCAACATGAAATACCCGATCAATATGCTTTATGGAGCTTTCCCTATGTGAAGTTATAAGAAGTATCTTGTATTTTTTTAGATTATCGATTACGTTGATTAAGACCCTTTCTTTTTCCTTATCTAAAGATGAGAAGGGTTCATCCATTATTATAATCTGCCTGTTGGACATGACTGCCCGTAAAATATTTACAATCTGTCCCTGACCACCGGATAAATTCCCAGCCCTTTCTTGAATTACCGTATCCAGCCCTTTCGGCAGAGATAAGATCCACCTATCTATACTAAGTTTCTTTGCCCATTCCATACATTCTTCCCGCGTTATAGATTTATCACCCATCATTATATTTTCATAAATCGTAGCATTAAAGAGTAACGTATCCGATGGTACAAAGGCTGCCAGCCCTGAAAAATCCCTTTCTTTAATCTCTTCACCGTTTATGAAAATCTTCATTGTATTACTCCTATACGCTCCCAGGAGTATTTTCAATAGAGTAGTCTTTCCGCTGCCGCTTTCACCAACAATTGCATATGAATTTCCCACCTCCATATCCATATTGAAATTGCTTATAATATCTTTTTCGTTATCATAACTGTAGGATATGTTTTCTATCTTCACAGTACTAATGCTGATATCTGTTTTAATGCCTGCATTTAGCTCTTCTTCTTTTGTATCTAGCACTCTGTAAACTCTATCCCAGGCAGCAGTACTGCTAACAATATTTGCCATCCACCTGAAAATGACCTCTACGGGGGTGAGTACCTGTATCAATAATGTTATAAATACAAGTACCTCGCCAATTGTCATTTTCCCTGAAATCGACATATACCCTAGAAAAATGGCACTTCCATATAATGAGCTGTTGTTTACAATGTTGTACAGAATTAGTCGTCCGGTGTCCACCTTGGTGGAATTTAAAATATTCGCATTATATGTGTTCTTTTCCTTATTGAAAAAGTTTATAAAATAGTTTTTTGCATTATATGCTTTTGCAATATCTGTATTTTCATAGCAATTAATTACTATGCTAGTGATATTCCCGAGAGATTTTCTCCCTGCGAATTCATATTTTTTTATTCGTCTCAATATTTTTTGATTGACTATCCCGAATAAGATGGCGATAATTATGACTGCAATGGCAGCGGGAGCGTTTACAGTGCACATATAGCCTACTGAAAATAACAACATAAAGAAATGAGTGGAAATTCTTGAACCTAGAATGTAAATAATCTCCGCCGCCTTTTGCGAATCATTTCTTATTATCGACTGTAAATCTCCTGTCTTGTGCTGTTCATAATCCCTGAATGATACTTTGCTCAGATGTTCAAACATTTTTACTCGTATTTGAAGGGCTAACTTTTCCCGTAAAAACATGCAGACAACTGCAACTAGCCACTTTGTCGCATAGCTGATAAATTGGGAAACAATGCTAAAAACTATTAAAGCAATAATGCCGTCAAATATCCCCATCGATATACTGTCGGTTATCTTCTGTATATATGCTGCACCATACATCCTAAAGAAACCTGACATTACAAGAAGTATGGCGACTAATGCAAGCCATAAAAGATTCCTTCGCAGAAACTCTTTTAATAAGTAATTATCATTTTTCCCCTTTGAATTCATTGTTTCACACCTCTATAGAGAAATTTGCTGTACAGTTTTATTTGCAACCACAAATTTTTTATCAAATTTTAAGCCCATATCATCATGGCAAACCATAACAACCGTTTTATCGAGGAATTGCGAAGAAAGCACATCTGCTATTTTCTTCTTGTTATCCTTATCAATATTTGAAAAAATCTCGTCCCCGACAATAAGCTTTGCATTTACAGATTTTAGTAATGCTCGGGCAATATTTAACCGCTGCTTTTCCCCTTGTGAATATGACTGAGGATCATTTTTCTGAACGCAGTTTAAATTCAACTTTTTAAAGATGCTGTCTAACTCCCTCTCATCATAATTGTCAGATAACGCAATATTTTCATAAGCATTACCCACTGTTATGTAACTGTTTTGCGAAATAAACGAATAATTTTTGATTATATCTTCCATGTTCATTTGCGATATATCACAATTGCCATAGTAAATCTTGCCTCTCTTAGGCCTATACAATCCAAGAATTAAATTTAGCAGTGTGGATTTTCCTTCGCCATTTGGCCCTTCAATCATAACTTTTTCTTTTGGCTTTATTTCAAAGCTGACATCTTTTAAAACTTCTTTTTCACCGAAGCTAAAACTGACATTGTCAAACTTTATCGAAAAATTTTCAACGGAATGATTATTGTTTAGGCTTTTGTTTTCCACCGCTTTGTCATTTAAAAAGTCTGCAACCATTTCAATATTAGGCAGAGCATTGCTCTTATCCGCCAGTCCGGACATAACGGCATTTATCCCCTTTGTAAATAAATCAATCGCAACTGTAAAAGCCAGGATGACACTAAAATTGGTCTCTTTTCTGAATACTAAATATCCTCCGAAGCCAAATGCTATACCTATTTGCGCGGCTTTCTGAGTAAACCAAACCACCTCCGAAAAACCATTATACCAGATAAAATTTTTCCAATCAGCCATCATCGTCTCTGTTTCCTTTTCAAAAAGCTTGTTTTTGAAATATCTTAGACGGTTGAATACACGGATCACCAGCATGTTGTTTAACAGATCTATCAAAAATCCATTATTTTTCCTGATTGTGTTAGATACGATTTTGGAGCTTGTCTTTATCTTTCTCTCAAAATATATGAAAAACGTTCGGATAAGTATATTGAAAATAATCATCGCAACCATAAGCTTTATATTCAGCATACCCATGTAAACAATACCTATTATAATTACTGCCAATCCTTGAATGAATTGAAATAAAAAAGATAAGGAATTTGAAACGACATTCGTGGCATTTTGAGTTATCAAAGTTACCAGAGCTCCAGAATTGTATTGCTTGATCTGCAGTTTCCTCAGGGAAAACAATTTATCTATCATTATACTCTGGACACACTGTTCACATTTATTAAGCGTATGTTGTTCCATAACTTTTACCGTAGAAGTTAGAGCTATATATAAGGCCGTTGTAATGATTGCAAAAAAAGCGGAATTCTTAAGTTGTGCTACACTTGCATTCTCGATAGCGCTTGTTGTCATCCGTAAAACCTCTGGAGTTGCCAATGAAACAATCGCAAAAATTATTTCCATTAATACGCAGCCCAGAATAAAAAGTCTGTACCTTTTACAATAAGATAGAAATAGGAATACAGGTTTCACAATAATCCCCCCCGTAAACATAAACCTATTTTATTATATTACGAATAGTCAGTACTTTCAATCATTTTTGTTGCTTAATAATTTTGCTTTTTAAGGAAGCTGGCAGGAGTTTTTATAGATAGCTTCTCTCCCGTATCCAGCAATACATCCTTAAAGATATTCTCTTCCGGATCATAAAGCACCTCAACCATTCTGCGTGCATAATCATTGGCTTGCATGCTTAATTGCTCTGCAAGGCCATAATCTCCTGCCAATCTGGCAATCTCACTCGTACTGCGAATTTGCATCAATAAGTAACTATTCATATCCAGTGCCAAAATAGGGCCTTTATCAAGGCGCGGCGTGTTATCCCACCCTGTTTCAAAACCACTTGAACAGCTTATAAGGTCAAAACGGGTCATACGCTGTGAGAGCCACCATTCATCGTTTTTTATAAGTTTTTTCAATACCTTTTTTGCAAATTCCACATTATTTCTTTGTTTTATTAATCTCAATGCCGCCCATCCTACCAGTGGCGGTTGAGACTCATATGGGCGTACCCAGGTAGAACAGATAAATTGAGGAATTTTCCCATCTATTCTCTGATTTTCAGTTAGAAGCAGAAGTGAATCTTCCGCCAGCAGCGGATTCATATATTCCAGGGCTAAATTCTGGAAACAGGCATCCCACAAAAAATGGACCGGATACGTTCCCCTGTTTGGAAAAGCAGACACTCTCCCATTTAAAAAACCCGGAGCTTTACAGGAATTAAATAAAAGCGTATTCACAGATTTTGCCAGGACTTGTTCTTCATGAGCTGAATCCGCTTTGAGTTCGAGACATCCAATCGCATCTTCAATCCATTCTTTCGTAAGTTCCTCAGCCATATTTGCAGAATGAGGAGCAGACATAATAAGTTTTTCAATCTTTCCGCAAAGCAGTGATCTTGATAAAAGAGACTCCTTCGCATTCTATTACCCATGAATTCCGAGCATAAAAAGCGAAATGCACGTTACCTTCATCTAAAATATCCGTTACCCCTAATATGCATTTTCTGGCATTCCTGATGTTTCCCGGTATTTCTATAAATGGATCACCCATCTCATTTGTATTGCGGTTATAATGTATAAATAGAGTTTTGATACCCGGCATATCATCATTAAAACCTAATCCGATATCCGAATAATGTGGGCTGAAAGATTTTGCAGCCGTGGAATAATCCAAATTGCAACCCAGTGTGGCAATTAATTTATCAATATACGGAGACTTTTTATCCTTATCCAATTGTTTTTCTCCTTTCTATACTCATCCTTTTATACTCCCAATCATAACACCTTTTACAAAATATTTTTGCACGAATGGATAAATTACAAGTATCGGAACAGCAACCCAGGCATTCTGACGCGTGTATTTAAAAAACTGGAAGGGATCACGCCCAGCCAGTTCAGAGAACAAAACATATAGAATGCCATTGGAAAGCTTTTTCGCTTTAAAATGAGGAATAAACTAACTTATTCTTTTTCTCATTTTGTAGGTACAGGTACTATGTTTGGACTATTGCTGTCCCCTGATTCGGTATTGAAATAACTCTCAGGCACTTTACCTACTATTACTGTCTCTGCTATCGGTATTGTGGATGATACGGCTATTTTGTCCTGTCCGGGAGGTATCATTATTTGAATGTTTGTATCCACGGTTATGTAAACTCTATATCTGCTCTGATTGATGCCTGCCGATTGTATTTCGGATTTAAAATTTGTCATAATATTGCCGAGCGGCATTATCTTTACATTTATCTTTGGTCCATAGAAAGAAAGTATGCTGCTCCCTGTTACCACGCCCAGAGGAATACTCACACCCCTGCCGCCTATAAATTTCATTTTATCCTGTACTTTCAATGCTACGGATGAACCGAATTTGTTCATTTCAACAGTATCCATTTCAATAGAAGTGACATTGCCATCGTTATCCGTCTTGATATTTACAAAATCGCTGCATTTAATATTATTCGATAATTCATCCTTTACCACCTGGTTTATAGACTCAGTTGCCAGTATCCTGACTTCCGATTCGGAAACAGAAAACAATAACGGCTTTATATCTTTATCTATTTTATAAAATATGAATGTTGCGATTACGATAGACAAAAATAGAATAAACAACACTTTATATTTCCCTTTTAGTCTGTACTTACGATATCTAAGCATTAAACTCCCTCTTAATTTATAAATGCTTATTATTGCCATCTATATATATTTATGATAGAGAGGTGATTTAAGTTACACTTTTTATACAAGACTTTCCTATTTATTTTTTCGCCAGAGTGTATTTAATCTCATCTATGATTATCCATTCCATATTGAGTGGACGATTATATTCTAAACAGCGAAGTCAAAACATAAAATAATTTAAATGAAGTTAAACAGCAAACTTCCATTCGCCAATCCTCCGTTTTGCAATTTGAAGACATTACGGATAGATCATTGTAAGGATGTCCAAAGATGTTTGCTTTTGCATAATTAACACCTTTTGCTTTTTATGATATAATTAATAAAAGTTGGCACTTTATAAATCCGCTAAACGATAATATTGACATATATAAATTTGCTGATAAAAAGCAGTTCATTTTAAATTTTGGTTTAAACCCCTATAATCAAGGAGGTAATCATGGACAGTAAGCAGAATACCATAAGAAAAAGAAAAAAGAAAAAATTCAAGGCCTGGAAAGTCGTTCTTGTAGTTATGATATTGGCTATTCTAACTGCTATAGGAGCAGGTGCAGGCATGGTATTTGCAATTATCAATACAGCGCCTTCGATCAACATCGATGATTTTGCAAACCTTGTGCAAAGCACAAAAATATATGATAAGGATGGAAATGAAATTGAAAGCCTCCACGGTGAGGAAAACAGGACATACGTGCCTTTATCAAAAATAAAAAAGTATACCCAAGATGCATTTATAGCTATCGAGGATGAAAGGTTCAACGAACATTCTGGCATAGATATAAAACGTATATTCGGTGCATTATTGGTGGATTTGAAGACAGGTTCACCATCCCAAGGCGCATCTACCATAACCCAGCAGCTTATAAAAAACAGGTTGCTTAGCCGTGATAAATTATTAAAAAGGAAAATTCAGGAAGCTTATCTTGCAATCCAGCTCGAAAAAAAGCTTTCAAAAAGCCAGATACTTGAATACTATCTGAACACCGTATATCTCGGGGGCTCGGCATATGGTGTACAGGCTGCTTCAGAATATTATTTCAGCAAAAACATCGATCAGCTTTCTATCGCCGAAAGCGCGGTTATTGCCGGCATAAATCAATCCCCTACTTATTATAACCCTTATAATAACGAAAAAAGCCCGGAAGTTTATAAAGATAGGGCTACAACGGTGCTTTCAAAAATGCTGGAAAATAAATTTATCACAAATGAAGAATTTGAAAAGGCAAAAACTGAAATAGACAAAATGAGCAGTAAAACATTCTATAATGAGGATAATAATTCTACATTAAAATATCAGTGGTTTATAGAAGCGGCAGTGGACAGCGTAGAAAAGGATTTAAAAGATAAGTATAAGTTTACAGATGATGAGATAACACAAAAAATATATTCAGGCGGGCTTAGGATATACACGACTTTAGATCCTAAAATACAGGAAATCGCTGAAAGTGTTGCCGAAGATCCTAAGTATTATCCGACTCTAAGCAAGAGCATCGCGACATGGGGAAAGGATAAAGTCATACAGCCCCAGATAGGTGTAGTTATAGACGACTATAAAACAGGGCAGGTACGCGCTGTTGTAGGCGGCAGGAATATAAAGTCTCTTAAGTCATTGAACAGGGCTACTTCCGTGCCGAGGCAACCCGGTTCCTCAATGAAACCTCTTGCAGTTTACGGACCTGCATTCGATACGGGTTATTCGCCGGCATCCGTAATAGATGATTCACCGTTAACCCCTGAGGTCGCAAAAGCTGCCGGTTGGAAAGACAATCCTCCTCATAACTTCGATAATAAATTTGTAGGATTAACTACCATAAGAGATGGCATAAAAGTATCAAAGAATATTGTTGCGGTAAAATTGATGCTTAAATTAGGCGTAAGAAACAGCATTGAATATTTAAAAAAATTCGGGCTTCAAAACCTGGTATTGACTCCTAACAAGCAGGGGCAGACCGATGTCGTAAATGCAATTGCACTTGGAGGTATGACGAAGGGCGTAACCCCATTGGAGATGGCTGCGGCTTATGGTACTTTTGGAAATGGCGGCATATATGAACAACCGATATTATATACTAAAGTAATGGACAGCCAGGGTAATACCATTTTGGAGAAGAAGAACAATAAGCATGAGGTTATATCTCCTCAGGCAGCTTATTTAATGGTTGATACATTAAAGGGCGTATTGCAGAGCGGAGGTACAGGTTCAGCCGCAAGATACAAGGGAGGTTTGACAATACCTGCAGCAGGTAAAACTGGTACGACAAATGAAGATGCGGATGCTTATTTTGCAGGATTTACAGCCTATTATTCAGGCGCCATATGGATGGGACATGATAAGCCGTCATTAGGTATAAGAAGAAGAACAAACAGTAGCAGGACTTTATCGAGTGGCGATACGGCATGGATGTGGGGAGAAATAATGAAACAGATACATGCCAAATTACCTGTTAAGGATTTTGATAAACCTGACGGAATAGTTAAAGCTACAGTATGCAGAGATTCAGGATTGCTTCCGACAGATTTATGCGGCCAGGATCCAAGAGGGTCGAGGCTCATTACTGATATGTTTGTTCAGGGAACTGTCCCAACTGAAAAATGCAATGTACATGTAAAAGTTCCGATCAATATCGTGACAGGAAAATTAGCGAATAAATTTACACCGCTGGAATTTATTAAAGAAATGGTGTTTATAAAAAGGCCGTATACCGTGGACAGCAGTGTTGGAGACTTTAAGTACCAGGTACCGACGGAGACAGATAATTATACAGCTCCGCCGCAGCAGCCAGGAGAACAAAATAACGGTGGGCAAACGCCGACACAATAATTTATAATAATTCTATATGTTGAATAGATAATCAAGTATTGGGGAACACGCATCAAATAAATGTTTTGTGCGTGTTCTCTATATTTTTAATATTATATTCCATCATGCCTTTTAATTATCTCCTGCATAGCCATAGTTATAACAGGTGCACCTATTATCAGGCTATCGCGTCCATCCATTTTTCCGGGATCTCCTATTCCAACGATGATTGGCACATGGATATCATTTAATATATCGACTGTATCTCCCTTTATTATCTTGTCCTTCTTGATGTCTCCATTTTTTCTGACAGCTTTTTTTGTTAAATTCCCGTACTTATCTATCGAGCAATTTACTTTTATACCCTTTACATCCTTTGTATTCGACGCTACCGCGATCACTCCGAGAAGTTCAATTTCATGGCTTTTGATGATATAACCCATAGCCTCCTCGCCCTTGCCCTTACCTGTATTCCCCCTATCATCCACCATGACAACGACAGGGTCATATCTGGCACGCTTTATAAGTTCTATAATGTCAGATCCGTTTAAAGGTGTTGGGTTGCCTGCAGACATCGAGATACACCGGCCTCCTATACGCCGTGAAGCTTCTTCAACAGCTTCTTTTGCAATTAAATCGCCATCTGTAACAATTATCACTCTTTTTTTCATAATGTATCTCCATTAGCTTTTTGTTTTGGGCGAGAATATGATCGAGATAATGTAGCCAAATGCTACAGCGGCAGCAATACCGCCGGCAGTACCTTTTACTCCTCCGGTAAATATACCGAAAAATCCCTTCTCCGAAACTTCCTTCATTACCCCTTTTGCCAGCGAGTATCCAAATCCGGGAAGCGGCACAGTAGCACCTGCTCTGCCTAACTTTACAATGGGTTCATATATGCCAAGCGCAGTCAAAATTACGCCGGCGGTTACAAATATAACAAGTATCCTCGCCGATGTCAGCTTTGTTTTATCCAGCAATATCTGTCCTATAACGCATATTGCCCCCCCAACTATAAACGACCATAAATATCCGCTCATATTTTACGCCCTCCCCTCGATTGTCACGGCGTGAGCAATGGATGGTATCGACTCCCCCTGTTGTGAACTCGTGGTGCTTAAAAGCGCGCCCGTCGATACTAAAAGCATCCTTTTTAATTTACCGCTTTTGAGCAGTTTATAAAAATAACCGCAGAATACTGATGCCGAGCACCCGCACCCGCTTCCCCCCGCGTGAACATCCTGCTTTTTTAAATCATATATCAAAACACCGCAATCTGTATATATTTTTGCAATATTGAGCCCTTGTTTTTTCATCAATTCATCTGCTAATTCCTTGCCAAGAGACCCTAAATCTCCTGTAGCAATAAGATCGTAGTCCTCCACCCTAAAACCCGTATCCTTAAAATGTTGACATATCGTATCCGCAGCTGCGGGGGCCATGGCAGCACCCATGTTATTGGCATCCTTTATGCCCATGTCTATTACTTTTCCCGTCGTAACATATGTCACGATGGGACCTTCTCCACTGCTGCTTAATATCGCAGCTCCGGCGCCCGTAACTGTCCACTGCGCGGCAGGAGGCCTTTGTGTCCCAAGTTCGAGGGGATACCTATATTGCCTCTCGGCACTGCTGAAATGGCTGGATGTAGCACAAAGTATATTGTCAGCAAAGCCGCCGTCTATCAGCATCGATCCGAGGCTCAACGACTCGGTCATTGTAGAGCATGCTCCATACAGCCCAAAAAAAGGTATTGCAAGTTCCCTTGCAGCAAAGCTGGATGTTATTATCTGGTTTAAAAGATCGCCAGACAGCATATAATCTATTTTTTCCTTTTTTAGCTTTGATTTATCAATCACCATATAAGCAGTATCTTTAACCATCTTGCACTCTGCTTTTTCATAACTTTTTTCTCCGCAAAGGTCATCTTCTAAAACTACATCAAAATGTTTGGACAGCGGCCCCTGACCCTCCTTAGGGCCAACTATGGCTGCAGTTTCAACAATTGCAGGAGGTCTATCTAATTTAATCGTTTGCTTGCCTATCTTTTTTATAGCCATAAAATTACCACCTTACTATATAATCTTGATGATGTAATAAATTAAACCTACGATTACGGAAGAAGTTATGCCGTATACAAGCACCGGACCGGCTATCACAAACATTTTGGCACCGACTCCCAATACGAATCCCTCTTTTTTAAACTCCATAGCAGGTGAAACTATGGAGTTTGCAAACCCCGTTATAGGAACGATGGAACCTGCTCCGCCAAACTTGCCTATGTCGTCGTAGATGCCAAGGCCCGTGAGAAAAGCTCCGAGAAAAACCATTATTATCGAAACGCAAGTGCCTGCATCTTCCTTTGGAAGTCCTGCATTCAGTAACATAACGGAAAAAAATTGCCCGACATCGCAGATTAACCCTCCGACAATAAATGCACACAGGCAATTCTTGAAAATACTCGATTTCGGCCCTCTCTGTTTAACCATCTCCTGATAGTCCTTTGGTTGCATATTGTTATCCATTTTGTTTCTCCTCCTTTAAGCCCTTGTTTCTATCATCTGCCCATATTTTATACCTTCCTGCATTTTGCATGCTGAATACTTCGTTTTCATCTATATTCCTATTCGATACTGCATCATAAACTTTGATATTGCTGTATTTTTTCATAGTTCAAGCTTACCTTCATAAATATATTTTAAATAGATCTAAAAATACGAACATAGCTCTTGCAGGTATTTTGTAATGAGGTTTTTTCAGCAAAAAATAGATTGCCGCCGCAAATAACAAAACAAGTATTATAATGATTATATATTTTCTTGCAGATATTACTTTGGCTATTCTTTGAAACATGTTACCACCCCGCATATGTAATCAATATAATCTTCATTTATTATCTGCAATATCTTTTTTTTAATTCAATTAAAAAAAGATATTGCAGAGCGACTCTTTTCACCGTGCAATATCTTTTTTATGAAGCTTTTATTTTAGCATATTAGCGATTGCATTCCATATAACGGGTCCTTCATAACCCAACCTCCATGCTGCCGCTCCTGCCAGATTATATTCTCTGACAAGTTTCAACCTCCGTTCCATCGATTTATCGTCCTCGATCCATATAATATGCATACATCCTTCATCATCGATGTATGTAATTTTTTTCTGCCCGGCCCCTTTATCATATTCATCTGCCGTTTTTAAAGCCTTAATTTTATCTATATCCTTCATAGCAATGGATTTAACAGAATTCGTCTTGCATAATGTCTCGCCCTTTTCGACTGTGCATGATATATCCTTACTTACATAGTAATATTCCGAATTGAAGGCAACTCTGTACCATTCTTTGGTTTCCCCGGCATATTTCAATAAGGTGCCGGGAGCTAACGGAAGCATTCTCGATAGGCAATCAGGTTTTTCGTATATTCCTATATTCTCCCATTCTACTATTACAACTGATTTTTCCTCAGGCTCTATCCTGTCTATTTTCCAGTCTCTCGTATAAAAAGGAACACCAAGCAGTATCTTTTCTGCCGGTATGCCGATATCGATAAGTTCACCGATACCTTCCCTGACCCATGGCAGTGAACCTGTCGAACCCGGAATTACATCCAGTCTGCCATGCTCATCATATGCCATATATGCTACAAAATCCACATACTTTGAGATTTCGGCCCTGTCATAGCATTTTCCCCAGGCATCGGATTTCGATTCTTTTGTAACATCTACAGACACAATAAAATTATATCTTTTCAATTCCTGCGAAAGCATCATCACATATCTACTGTAAAGATCCCGGCACCTGCTGCCGAATCCTTCAAAGTCAATGTTAATGCCATCCAGATCATAATATCCGGCATACCCTACTATTTCATCTATTTCCTTTTTAACCAGCTTTTTGCTGGAATATACGGTAAAGTTCCTCTCATAATTAAAGTCTGCAATAAGTCCCCATACCTCAAATCCATGGTTATGAGCAATTTTTACATACTCCATGTCTGCATTATCGACTACTTTTATGCTCTCGGGTCTCTCAGGGCTTCCCTCTCTTGTAAACCATGTTGGCGATATGACGTCCAGTCCCTGCTTTGTACTGTTTATATTTATGTAACTTTTATAGTGGACCTCATTTGCATCTTTTCCGGGAATATAATCCCATGCCACCATCAGTTTAGTTTCAGGAACAATATCTATCTTTCGGGCATGGCTTTCAGGTATCCAGCCTTTCTTGCTTCCAAACCGTATTAAGTACTTTCCCTTCTCTTCGGATATAACCCTGTATATTTTTCCCTCAACCGCCCATCTTTCATCTGCAGATCCATCGTCTGCAAACAAAGGCGTATCTTTTATTATTTTAATGTATACTTTTTTATTGTCACTACAACAATTTGATTTCATAATTTGACTCCTCAGACTTTTTTAAATAGCTCTTTGTTAGGAATCCAAAAGTCTTGTTTAAAATATGCTAATACATATGATACTTTTCCTTTATCTTTTCAAACTTCAGGCTTTCTTTACTCCATTTCTCCACAAGTTCAACGGCTTCGCATTTTCTCAACCTTACCTCATCGGTACCTGCAAGGTTATCTATAAAGTAATGCCCGCCTTCTTTAAACGGAGGAATCCACTGGAATTTGCCCATATCCATATCCATAATTTCATACAACATGTGAATGCCTATTTCCACAGGCCTTACGGTTTTTTTATCGATGATGTGCACCTGCACCCCTTTGCAGAGTTCCCCTTTATGCTTTGAAAATGTTGGTTCGAAGTATACCGGCCTGAATTTCACACCGCCCAGTTTTTTACTGTTCATACCGTCGGAAAGCCTGTACGGGTCTATCCAAGGAGCGCCGATTATTTCGAAAGGCCTTGTAGTGCCCCTGCCTTCTGAAACATTTGTTCCTTCAAACAGACATGTTCCATTATATAAAAGAGCCGCATCAAGCGATGGCATGTTGGGTGTCGGATTGACCCATAAAAGATCCGTCCCATCGAAATAAAGTTCTCTGGACCATCCTTCTATTTTCACGACCTCAAGATCGCAGCCGATTTTAAATTCACTGTTCATAAGTTCTGCCATTTCGCCTATGGTGAGGCCATATCTTTGAGTTATCGGATACATCCCCACAAATGATGAAAATTCAGTATCGAGCACATTTCCTTCAACTTCGACTCCCCCAACAGGGTTCACCCTGTCCAGCACAACGAAAGTCTTGCCGTTTTCCGCACAGCTTTGCATACAATATGCCATCGTATAAAGATACGTATAATACCTTGAACCTATATCCTGGACATCCATTACCAACACATCTATGCCGCGCAGCATTTCCGGCGACGGCTTTTTATTTTTGCCGTACAGACTGTATACTGTTATTCCCGTAAACTCATCGACATATGTTCCTACAGATGCGCCTGCCTGCAGATTTCCCCTTATACCATGCTCGGGTGAGTAGAGAGCACATAAATCAAATCTTTTATTCAGTATATCTATTGTGGACTCCAGGTTTTTATTAAGCCCTGTAGGCCCTGTAATCAGTCCCAGCCTCTTACCCTCAAAAATGCTGCTGTATTTTTCGATAACATCGATTCCATTATTAACTGCTGCCTTTCCCATCTATCGTACCTCCTGGTTGCATAGCATATAAATGAAACAAAATGCCGTTATTCATAATCTTACCATAAATCCACATCGGCAAAAAGATATATGGATAGCTGCATTATGAAGCTATCCATGCAAAATCAACAACTAAAGTAAATTTTTTTGTTCTTATTATTCTGTGAAGTACAGCTGACCATCTTTAATCATCTTGGCTAAAGCTGTATTTATATCTCCGAAATAATAGTAATCCTTTTGGATTTTATCCGGTATTCCTTCAGGCAAACTCAATGTCTGATCATATATTCTCAAACATGATGCCTTCTCTATAACAGGCATATATAAGCACAAATCATTCGTCAATGTCATAAAATCCTCCGTCAGCTGCTTTATCTCTTTGTCATCAGTCGAATTAAAGAGTTTAAGCAGCATCTGCGTTACATTGTATTCCTTGTTTGTAACCGGGTCCTTCATTATGCGGTCTTCCCCTTCCTTTAAAACCGGCAGACCAGTTCTCGCCGCGCTTGACGAATAGATGTTGTTAAATGCCTCCCATGGTGTATTATACCCTGATGAACCTCCCAGGAAGCTGCAGCCTATCATAAAGTCGGAACTATTTAAATATTTCCAGATAACCCCGCCATCCATCGGCTTGAAATTCACGTCAAAGCCAAACTCTTTGAGCATAGTCGACATGGCCTCCCCCGTATACATGAAACTCGGCCATGAATTAATTACAGCAATCTCAAGCTTTACTGCTTTTCCTTTATCATCAATCCATTTACCATTAGAATCTTTTTTCCATCCTATCGATTTTAACAATTCTTCCGCTTTTTTCTGGTTGTATGAGTAGTCGGTCAACTTATCCGTAAAGCCCTTGTCCGTATAATTAGACTGCAATGAAGGCAATAATCCGGAATTTTTCCAGTCGCTCTTGAAGCTTCCCGGTTCGGCTATAGTCAATAAAGTGTCTCTATCCGTAGCATAACTTATCGCTTTCCTTACCTCAGGGATGCTTACGGGATATTTCTGAATGTTGAAGCCATATCCTATTTGCGAAAGCTCCGGTACATATAACTTCCTTATTTTATCCTTATACTTTGCTTCCACCTGTTTTGCCATATCCGGACTTAAGCCGCCGTTTTCAACGGTGTATTGCCCTTCCATAATTGAAGATGCAAAAGCTTCGGCGCTTCCAGGCCTTAATCCCCTGAGCTTGGTAATCTGGGGTTTTATCATATAATTCGGATTTACCTTAAACATTATTTCTGCTGTGGTAACAGATGCTATGGCATATGGGCCGCTGCATACCGCCTCTTCGGGTTTTGGCTTATATGTCAGTACATCCTTGTTTATTTCATCGAGTTTTTTTTGCCCATCCGTTGTGAATTTATAATATCCTGTGGCAGCATTTATTTCTCTGCCGTTCAATGCCACGTCTTTCTTCCGGTCTGCCCATTTTCCATAGATCTTTGCAGGTGTCGCAACCGGAAGATTAAATGTAACATTTAATACCATAGGCGTATTGGTTACATATGAAATTTTAACAGTCAATTCATCCACTTTTTCCAAACTCTTGATATAAGTCCATACAGAGCTTCTGCCCACATTCATGTAAAAATGAGCCATAATATCATCTGCCGTCAGCTGGCTTCCATCGCTCCATTTTAAACCTTTTTTCAGCGTCATGGTCAAGACTTTATCCTTGAATTCATATTTTTCAAGCAGTTCTGTCTTGAATTTTCTTTCGGGAAATGGAGAATAATTGGCCAGATAGCCGTACATAAAAGGTTGTATCGACCAGTTAATGCCTGATGTATCATCTAAAGGATTCCCATTGAAAGCCGGCGGCGGTGCGCAGTCTATCAATGTCGTCAGAACTTTGGTGCTGTCTGCCTTGGCAGGTTTGCTTAATCTGAATACATTGCCCGTATTTGATTTCTGCTTCCCGTTGTTTGTCGATTGTTTCGTGCATCCAAACATACTTGCAAGCATTATTAAGGATAATGTAACCACAGCTAGCCTTATAGCTAGTTTTCTCATGAATAAACCACTCCCTTTTATAATATTCTTATATCAAGGCTATTGCATAAATAGCCTTATATACTTTACAAAACCTTGAATCCCCTGTTTATATGGATTATTGAATTTCTCCCTGCTGGTTATTATTCCTTTAAAAACTTAAGCGCTATATAAGCTCCCGATACGACGATCAAATTGATTATTATGACTATCGCGTATACGACTCTTACAACTTCATTCTTTTGTGAGATTAGAAAGCAAAAAACTGAAATCAGCAAAATAGTTATGGAAATTATTGCTATATACTTAATAAAACTTTTTATCAAAGGTATATCCACCATGAATTTTCCGGTTTTTTTCTTTTGTCTTGCATTTAGACGTCTTGCATTTAGACGTGATGACATGCTACAAGCCCTCCATCAATAGTTCTCAACTTTGGTTCTTCCCTTTCGCATATTTCTGAGCACAGCGGGCATCTTGGATGAAATTTGCATCCTGTCGGCTGGTTTACGATATCAGGCATATCGAGAGATCTTAATGGCAATTCGGCCGAATAATCTCGCCTGTGGTCGGGATCCGCTTCCGGAACTGCAGCAAGCAACGCTTTGAAATAAGGATGCCGTGGATTTTCAATAGCCTTCTGAATCTGATTGCATTCCACCATCCGTCCTAAATACATCACCACTATCCTCCCGTTATTTGCTATGTATCTTGCGGTTCCTAAATCATGGGTAATATAAACAAAGGAAATATTATGCTTTTTATTCATCCTTGACATTAAGTCAAGCAGGGCTATCCTCAGGGATACATCTACCATTGAAACAGGCTCATCAGCTACAATCAGCCTGGGCTTCACCGATAACGCCCTGGCCAGGAGAATCCTCTGTCTCTGGCCGCCACTCAGTTGATGCGGATATTTTTCCAGGAACTGTTCCGGAGGATTTAGTCCTACCTCATTAAAAAAACCGTTTAAAATATCCAGTGCCTGACTTTTGTTTTTTGCTATACGGTTCTGCAAAAGCGGTAGGGATAACGATTGAAATATTGTCCTGTTTGGATTCAGGGCGGCATAAGAATCCTGATGGACCATCTGCACCCCCAGCCTGTAGTCTTTATACTCCCGCCCTTTAAGCTCTTTTACGTTTTTTCCTTTATATAAAACTTCCCCCTCGGTCGGCTCGTATATGCCTACAATCACCTTTCCCAGCGTAGTTTTGCCGCAGCCGCTTTCACCCACAACGGCTATTATTTCGCCCTCCCCGATGCTCAGGTTGAAATCGACAACAGCCCTAATCTTTTCCATTTTGTTTACTCTATTTTCAAACGACATGCCTATATTTTTGATTTCCATAACATTCACAGCTTAAGCACCTCTCTCCACAAATAGCACCTTGAATACCAACCTTCTTTTACGGGATACAACTTATCTGTTCTTTCCTTATCTCCCTGACACCGACCGCTAATATAAAACATGCATCTCTCCGAAAATCTGCATCTATCAGGAAGGTTTAAAAGGTCTGGCGGATACCCCGATATGGCCTTTCGCTTGCTTATATCATCGTGCAGTGATGGAACAGCATGCATCAATCCATAGGTATACGGATGAGATGGATTTTTAAAAACATCCTCAACATCCCCGCACTCCACCACCTGTCCTGCGTACATGACTCCTATTCTGTCCACAATCGAACCGATTATTGAAACATCATGAGTTAAAAATATCATCGTTATGCCGGATTCGTTGTGGATCTTCCTTAAAATATCGATAATATACCACTGGGTGATGACATCGAGAGCCGTAGTAGGTTCATCAAGTATCAGTATTTCAGGGTCAAGAAGAAGGCTTAAAGCTATTATCGCCCTCTGTTTCATTCCTCCGCTTAACTGGTGGGGATAATAATCAAGCACCCTTTCCTCCAGTCTTACCTGCTTCATTATCTTTTTGGCCTTGGAAATTACTTCTTCCCTTTTAATTTTGGAATCATGGGCCCATGCTGTTTCCAGAAAATGATCTTTAATCGTCAGAACTGGATTTAACGCGTTCTGCGCTGCCTGGAATACGGAAGCAAGATGTGTCCACCTGTACTTTGAATATTCTCTTTGGGATAAACTTAAAAGATCAACTGATTCTCCATCCTTTGTGTGGTATATTATCTGACCCTCGGATATCACGCCCGGATTCGCCACAAGATTTAAAATGCCGGAGGCAAATGTACTTTTTCCGCTTCCGCTTTCACCTATTATACCCAATATTTCTCCATCATTTATTGTTATTGAAATTTTGTCGCATGCTCTTAATATTCCATTTTTTACCTTAAAATCAATCGATAAATTTTTAACTTCAATTATAGGTTTCATTTGCATACCCTCCTATGACCTCAATCTCGGGTTTAAAGCTTCGTCTAAACCTGTTGCAAACAGCAAACATCCCAACTGAAACAGAAGAATGCCTATTACAGGCGTCAAAAAGTAGATTGCAGTGCTCGAGCCAAGAAGAGCTCCTGTTTGGGAAAGCGATATTTGTATCATCATGCCCCAATGGTTCCCCTTAAACGGTACAAGCCCAAGTACCATGAGGCCGACACTCGCAATAATGGACCTTTTCATAATGCCTATAAAATTAATAAATACATAGGATATTATATTGGGCAGGATATCCTTGGTTATTATATTGAATTTATTAATCCCAAGTATCCTGCTGGCTTCAATGAAATCTTTGTATTTCAGCGTTATCACCTGAGACCTTATCTGCTTGGCCAATCCCGGCCACGACCACAGACTTAAAACCAAACCGAATGTTAGCTGATCCTGTACTTTTATAACCATCGATAAAATCATCGTTACCGGAAAGCTCGGCATAGTCAATACCACATTTGCGAGGAGCATCAAAAGAGCATCGGCCCTTCCTCCTAAAAGTCCCGAGAGTATGCCTATCGTGCATGCAAAAGTTACAGTAAATACGCCTGCAAAGAATGCCACGAGCAAAACATCTCTGGAGCCTAAAATAAACTGCACGAGAGTATCTTTGCCGGCAAAGTCCGTCCCCAGCCAGTGTTTCATCGAAGGAGGTTTTAACCTGTACGCATAATTTGATTTTGGCTGGGTTAGCAATATCGGGCCAAATATCGCCATAATAAGGAAAACCAGCAGTATTATAAAACCAATCCTCGATTGCTTGTTTGCCCATATGACTTTAAAAAATTCTTTTAAACCTTCAAAACGCCTTTTCTTGTATATAATCTCACTATTATTTCTCTGCAGCTCCATATCTATCTCTCCCTCAATCTTGGATTTAATACAGTATAGAGTGCCTCAGCGATCAGGCTGGAGATCACCACCATAATGATTATGATCAGAAACATCCCCTGCATCAATGTAAAATCCCTCTGACTGGTAGCACTACTAAGATAATATCCGACTCCCGGATACAGAAAAAGATTTTCTATAAGAGGCGAGCCGCCAAACATGAACCCAAAAGATATGGCTAAACCTGTCACCATCGGAAGTATGGCATTTCTTCCCAAATAACTTGTAAGTATCCTCCTGTCCGACAGTCCTCTTGCCCTTGCATAAGTCATATAATCTTCGCCCAATACTGTTATACAGCTTGCTTTCATGGCTAAAGCCCATCCTGCCACAGTTGTTATAAAATAGGCAAGTACCGGAAGTATGGCATGCTGCAGTACATTGAGTATAAACGCTAAATTAAATCCGGGTACCACATTTGAACTATACGCTCCTCTCGATGGCAATAACCCGGACTTTATAGAGAATATGAATATTAAAATATACCCTACTATATAATCAGGCATGGCGCCAAAAATCGATTGATATATCGTCAAAAATGCATTTAATGTTTTTTTACGCTTCCATGCTATATATATACCGATAAGTACGCCGACTATAAAGGATAACAAAAGCGAAATACTGCAAACCAAAAGAGTCCATGGCAGTGCACCTAAAACCACTTCCGTCACCGGTTTACGATATATCATGGACTCTCCCAAGTCACCTCTGAAGATACCTGACGCATATTCCGTGAACCTTTCTATGATTGGTTTTTGCGGATCATAATTCAACTCGGATTTAGCTCTGGCATAAGCCGTATCATAATCTATGGCCATAGATCTTATGTAGCTCTGTGCCAAAATATCCACCGGGTTTCCCGGCATGTTTTGTATAACGATGAATACCATTATAAGTGAAATCATAACTGTAATAATAAGAGTGCCGACTTTTTTTACCATTGAATTTTCCCCCTCCCTTGAAAATTGTGTAAAATTCAAACATATTTTTATAATTTAGGCATTAAAATCCATCTCTTGTGAAATAAAAGCTCTTGCGGCAAGTAAATCTTTAGAATTGACCATCCCTGATATTTCAGAGATATTTTATATATTTGTACAGCTCCCCTTTTATAAATCCGATCAGTCGTTAAATCTTTTATAGATATTCGTTTGCAATATAATACATAATTAACCAGTAGGAGTAATTAATTCCTTCTACTGGTTAATTATATCATTTGTGGCACTTTTATTCAATAGTATTTTTTATATTTGAAACTTTATTTTAATTTGGGTTAATTGTAAAAGTAAGTTCCACCCCAATACCCTTGAATTATGTCTTTAGAAATTTAGATACAGATCTCACATGCACCGGTTTACTGCTTTTACAACTGTATAGCCTTACACAAAAAGAGAGTATCGCGACGTACTTTTATGTAGTTCTTCGATACCCGCATCATGTCATTATATCCCGCATTTTCGCCAGGACTTTCTTTTCAATCCTCGAAACCTGAACCTGGGAAATGCCAAGCATTTTTGCAATTTCAGTCTGAGTCTTGTCTTTAAAATACCTGAGTATTATTATCTGCCTTGCTTTTGGTTCAAGCTTGTTTATAACTTCCTTCAGTGCAATTTTATCTGTGACATCGGCATCTATATCTTTATCAGCACTGAGTTTATCTATCAAAAATACCGGGGAGCCGTCATCCTGGTGTATGATTTCATATAAATATTCAGGGCTTACCATGGAATCCATGGCAACGGCAAGATCCTCCGGAGATACATCGAGTTCGGCCGATATTTCCGCAACAGTTGCATCCCTTCCCAATTGTTTGGACAGATTTTCCCTTACTATTTTTGCTTTCTTTGCTACATCTTTCATTGACCTGCTTACTTTGATTATCCCATCGTCCCTTATAAACCTTTTAATTTCACCCATTATCATAGGAACCGCATATGTAGAAAATTTTACTTTGAATTTAGGATCAAAATTATTTATAGCTTTAATAAGGCCTATGCTACCTATTTGAAAAAGATCTTCAAATTCATATCCCCTGTTTAAAAATCTTTTAGCAATAGATGAAATAAGCCCTACATTTCGCTTTATGAGCAATTCTTCGGCATCCTTATCGCCAAGCTGGCTTTTGCTTATAAGTTTTAAAGTCTCTTCATGGCTTAATATTTGAGGTGGATTTTTGTTGCCGGCTTTTGTATCCATATCCACATCTCCAGTCATTCAATAGATTTAAATACTTTTGTCATAACTACCCTTGTGCCCTTCCCCGGCTTTGAATAAACATCCACAGTATCCATGAATGTTTCCATAACGGTAAAACCCATGCCGGATCTTTCAAGCTCCGGTTTTGTCGTAAATAAAGGCTGCCTTGCCTTTTCTATATCTTCAATGCCTTTTCCCTCATCGATTACCTCTACCGTCAGTTTATTATCCTTTATATCTGCTATAATAGTCACTTTACCCTCTGTATTTTCATATCCGTGAATTATAGAATTTGTAACCGCTTCAGATACTGCAGTCCTTATGTCCGATATTTCCTCTATTGTAGGATCGAGCTGCGATGCGAATGCTCCGACAACCGCCCTTGCAAATGCTTCATTTTGGGACTTGCTCGGTATCTCAAGTTTCATGTTGTTTTCGCCTTTCATATATCTCCACCCCCGTTACATATTTAAAAGTGCTTTATCTATGCTGTCATATAATTTTACAATCCTCAATATCCCCGAGATTTCCATTATCTTTTTTACCTGCATGCTTACATTCGCAACTGCCAACTTTCCCCCAAGTTCAGAAACTTTTTTATATCTCCCGATGATTACCCCGATTCCTGCGCTGTCCATAAAATTCACTCCGTTAAAGTCGAATATTATGTTTTTTATCGGGTTGTTATCTATCTGATTGTCTATCCTCTCCCTTATGGTCTCAGATGTATGATGATCGATTTCCCCTGCAATCGATACAATAAGCGTTTTATTTGCTACCTTAAAAAAAAGTTTCATTATAATACTGCTCCTTTCCCTTATTCTACTATTATATTCTACAATTAACAATAATTTCCTTCAATATCTTTGCAAATATTAATAATAATTTCTTATTTAAAACATTATTATTAATATGGGCAATATAAAGGGGTGAGATAATGAAGGACGAAATATTAAAAATATTATCCCAGCTAAAGGATAAAAAAATCTCAGATGAACAGGCTATAAAGCTTATCGATCTGCTGTATGACAAAGAGAGTCATGATGGAAGCACATATAATATGGATGAATCATTAAAGAACACCATTGAATATTTTAAAAATAACTGCTCTGATATGTCTGGAGAGCTTTATAAGGAACTTGAAGATATAAATAAAAAAATGCTGGGCAACATATCCTTTGACAACGATAAATTTTCAGCGTATTTGAAAAATATTGAAGGCAGGCTGAAAAATATATCGGAATCCTTATCCGATGAGATTTCAAAAGATAAGAGCAGTTCATATTCCAGGAAGTTTTCCGGAATAGAAAATTTAAAATCGGATGCAATAAATGAAATGCAAACAGATACGCTGAAAAAAACGTTTGAGAAACTAAAATATGACATAGACAGGATATCCATCGATGATTCTATCATAAAGGATAAACTTCCTGATTTTTTCAATAAAATAGAAAAGGATTCGCAAAAATATAATAATTACGTTAAAATAATAAAAAAGGATGCGTGTGCCGACTGCATGCTGGACATTATACTGGAGACTGCATGCGGAAATATTGTACTGGATAATCAGGAAGGTAACTCTATAAATGTGGGAATATATACAAACTCACAAAGCAAGTACACGGAGAAATTGATAGATTATAGAGAAGATAAAGGCCAGTTTAAAATAAAAGCCAGGCATCGGCCTGGCCTGTCAATAAGCCTTTATGCCTATTTGCCGGGCAAAAATTTCAAGGATGTATTTTTATCTGCCGCAAGCGGACGCATAGGTGCTGATAAACTGTCAGCGTCATCTATAACGGGTAAAGTTTCGGACGGCAAGATAAACTTCTCATGTGTCAGCTCCCGAGATGTAAAAATTACCTTATCCGACAGCACCGCCGATCTTTATGATATAATGTCGGAGAGAATATATATAAAAGGGAGCAATTCTGAAATCATCCTTGAAAGAATCAGCTGCCCCCATATATATATAAATACGGCAAATGAAAAGATAACTGTGTCCGATATATATAATATATCGGAAAACAATGAATTAAGGCTCTACAATCAGAATGCTGGAATAGATTTGGAAATAGATGTTGCAGATGATACAGGCATTTTTGTAGATGCTTATTCTTTAAACGGAAAGGTAATTATCGATCGTAATATAAAGGGATTGTCATTTGAGGTAAATGAAAGCGATCATGTAATATGCAAAAGCTCAAACTGTGAAAGATTCAGCAAAAATATTAAAATAAGCGCTCAGACGACTAACTCGTTTATAAATATTTTTGAAAGGCCGTAGGCTGTATATATTATTTAAAGAATATTATATGATTCCTTATAAATTGAAAATATGTATGATTAAACTTGGAGGATAACAAAATGTTAAGGATAATAAAGGGCGCCAGGGTATTCTCCCCTGAATATTTAGGGAAAAAGGATATCCTGATCGCAAACGACAAGATAGAAAAAATAGCCGATAATATCGAACCGCCATCACCTGATTTTTCTGAAGTGGAAGTAATAGATGCCAAGGGTAAAATACTGACTCCCGGTTTTATCGATGCTCATGTGCACCTTATAGGCGGAGGCGGTGAGGGAGGATTTGCAACGCGTACACCTGAAGCCATGCTTTCCATGCTTACGCGCTTTGGAGTAACCACCGCTGTCGGGTGCCTTGGAACGGACGGCACTACAAGGCATATGACAACCCTCCTGGCAAAAGCCAGAGCATTGGAGGAGGAAGGCATCACGACTTATATTTACACAGGGTCGTATGAGATACCGGCAAGAGTTATAACGGATAGTCCGCGCAACGATATAATATTGATCGACAAGGTAATAGGCATAGGGGAAATAGCCATTTCTGATCACCGCTCTTCACAGCCTGTTATGCACGACCTTTTGAGGCTTGCTTCCGAAGCCAGAGTAGGAGGCATTCTCTCAGGGAAGGCAGGAGTGCTGCATTTGCACGTAGGAGACGGGCGAAGAAGGCTTGATTACCTGTTTGATATAATAGATGAAGGAGAAATACCACCGACACAAATGGTCCCTACCCATGTAAACCGCAGCCATGAACTTTTCAATCAGGCCATCAGATATGCAAAAATGGGAGGCGTCATCGATCTGACATCCAGCATATTCCCAATTAAGGAAAACGATCCTGAAATAAAAGCGAGCAAGGCCATAAAAATATTGCTAAACAGCGGCGTTCCCGATGCAAATGTGACCATGAGCTCAGACGGATTCGGAAGTTCACCTATCTTCGATAACAAAGGGAAACTCATAAAACTTGGAATAGGTTCTGTAAAATATGAGTACACGGAATTTCGCGATGCTGTTTTAAAAGAAAACATACCG
Source organism: Clostridiales bacterium (assembly GCA_030016385.1). Lineage (NCBI taxonomy): Bacteria > Bacillati > Bacillota > Clostridia > Eubacteriales > Clostridiales bacterium. Next base: position 28,306 of record JASEJN010000027.1, read on the forward strand.
CTCGCGACAGCCTTAAAGCCTCTTACTTCAAATACCGCAGATATATTGAAACTGAACAGAAAGAAGGGAAGGATAAGAAAGGGCCTGGATGCAGATTATATTATATTTGATGAAAAAGACCTTTCCATAGACTCTGTAGTGGCAAAAGGCAAAATAATGGTCCAAAATGGATTGCCCATTGTATTTGGAACTTTTGAGAAAAGCTGATCTATTTATCCAGAAGCTCCTGGAGCATTTTGGCATTGTCAGCCCCTTTGGCTTTAAAATGATTGTTAAAGGCAATGAATGTTATATGTGCATTTTTCTTTATAAATTTTATGCTAGGCAACCATTCCTTTAGCTCATCTTCTTTATATAAATAGTTATACCTTTCATATGACTCATTATGGCTGTACCACTTTTCTGCATTTCTGCCATGGAACCTTATGTAGCCTATCTTTGACGTTACTATACCTGCCTTTTTCACCAGTCCTTTTATATCAGGTTCATCCACATTTATAAATCCGATGGAATACTTTAAGAGTTTCTCATATACTGATGTATTCATCCAGCTGTTGTTTCTGAATTCCACATTTATATCGACATCTTTGAATTTATCCCTTATTCCTTTTATATAGTCCAGATTTTGATCCGTATATTTAAAACTATACGGAAATTGTGCCACGATGCACCCGAGTTTTCCGCTTTCCTTAAGCGGCGTTATGGCATCGTTGAAGTCCTTGTAGGCTTTTTCATCTGCATCTTTGGCATGAGTCATCGATTTGTGGAGTTTTACTGTAAAGACAAAGTCGTCGGGTGTTTTCTTTATCAGACTCAAAAACATATACTTATTTGGAATCGAGTAATAAGTAGAATTTATCTCCGTAAACTTGAATACTTTGGAATACTCTTCAAGCATCTCGCTTTTCGTTATGCCTTCCCTGTAAAATGTTCCGACCCAGTCATTATAGCTATATCCCGATGTGCCTATATATATCATCTGCCGTCCCTTCCCTCTATTATATTTATTTCGCTCTCATTTATATCGAACATACTATATATATATCTATCTATTTCCTTCTGTATTCCCTTTGATACCTCCTCGCTGCGGCATGTTGAAATATGCCTGACGAGATCTGCTATATACCCGTCGTCTATTTCGGGTACTTTAAGCCTCATGACCGTATTTGGGTAATATTCGTAAAGGTCATTCCCAAGCTTTTTGGCAAAGCTTTTAAAATAAAATTCATAAAGTCTGCTGTTTAAAATACCTGTTAAAAATTCATAGGATATTTTATCCTTGTATTCATCAATTATATATAAGCCATATACATCGGCGCTGCTGTAGTTTCCCTTATCGATCGCGAACCTGTTGGATGAAGCCTTATATGGGAAAATGATTTTATTCATCTCAAACAGGCTTCTATTTCTCCCCCACTGCAGCTCATACCATTTTCTTGCACCGCTTATGCACTCGCGCCTCTTTTCAAGCTTTGGCCTGTACCTTTCTATATATGAAATGGCATTTTTATATGAATCGGCGTCGTCGATAATGTCAGAATATATTATATAAAGGTTCATGCTTTCGGCTTTGTATTTCTTTATGCAACTGCTTTTTATCCACGGCTTTATTAAATCCCTTTCTATCTTATAATTTTCTATATCCTTCTCATCCATAATAAATGCCTTATCACAGCCTGTTATTATACCCTGAAAGCTTTTGCATATATCGGACAGCTTTTTGCCCAATTTCCTGTTTATTTTTTCCAAAATTTGCATTTGATTTTCATCACAGAGTATCCATCCTTCATGATTCAATTTTCTCTGTGGAAAATTAAAACTGTCAAAATACCTTTCTGAGCCCTTCCGAAGCTCGACGAAGGCTTCATTCGCCCCAATCCTTCTCAGTTCATTTTTTGCCTTGAATACCTTTATTATATTGCTATTTCCTGCCGGATCATTATCGCTTTTATTCTTCCTAAGAAGCAATATCACAGGATCAACTGAAATCCCTTCCATTATCCTTACACCATAGAAATCGACTATTCTTTCTATACTGCACATCTTATCGATATAGTCCCTTATATATTTTCCATTCAAGGATTCCAGAAAATATCTTGATGTTATGAAACAGAGCCTGCCTCCACCCTTTAACCTGTCTATTGAGCTTTTAATAAAGCAAAATGAGATATCCGCCTTGTCACGGAATATACCCTTGTATATATCGCTTAATTTTTCACGGTAGCTGCGGCATATCCTCTTGTGTCCTATATATGGCGGATTTCCTATTATTATATCATATTTCCCCTTGAACAATTTATCCTCCATGTTATGGTCTATCAGGCTGTCGCAGCATATAATATTGGGCCTTATGGCGCTTTTATTTTTTTTTAGCATCAAGCCCGCACATGATAAATTCACGGCCGTTTTATCGGAATCGGCGCCAAATATATTGTTTTTTATTATATGTTCATGTATATTGTCAGCACTCAAGTTTAACCTTTTATACTCTGAATTGATCCCATTTATATTTTTTAAATAAAAATCGCGCATATAATCATATATTTGAAGCAAGAAAAATCCGCATCCGCAGGACGGGTCCAGTATTCTCAGAAACGGATTGTCAATCATGTCGATTTTGTCAAATACAATATCTATCATATACCCGATTATGCTCTCATCAGTATAATAGCATCCAGAATTTTTCCTTTTTTCTTCATCTATCATGGATTCATACCGTTTTGAAATGGAAATTACATCTGCCGCATCTTTTTCGCCGTAATCATCATATATTTTATCTATTCTTTTATTGAGAAAATCTTCCGCATCCATTATTTATCCACCCCGTCTATACCGTGATATAAAATATCCCCTAAATAAAAAATATGCAATTGCACCTATATCGATCATCCCTGGGCGATGTCGAGAAGCGACGTGGACTTGAGGGAAATAGCCAGGCTGACGGCCGGTGCAATGATGCACGCAAACAGGAGAACAATGCCTCCGATGCCAATATGCACCCACGGAATCGTCTGAAATTTCGTCAAAAGCTCACTTCCCAAATCTCTTCCATTTTGCAGAACGGAAAAAATGCCCAGTATTCCCCCTGTAAGGCATCCGAGCATTCCGGCCAAAAATGCTTCACTTATGACGCTTGCATAAATCTGGCCTTTTGTCATTCCGACTGCAGTCAGCAATGCAAACTCCGGCTTACGCGCCAAAGTGCCTGATAAAAACAGGTTGAAAATCGCAAGGAAAATTACCAGACCTAAAACGCTGAATATCGCATATAAGCCCATCTGGTGCTGCCTTAATCTGTTGTTTTCCTCTTTATTTACAAAGCTGTCCCTGCCATTTGTAATATTGTATCCTCTCGGTTTCGACAGCGCCGATATCTGCGGCAGAGGGTTTCCCCCTTTTTCCGAATCCACATAGACCTCCATGATGCCTTTATACCGGGTGTCAAGCTTTGCCAATTGCTCTTCGCTCATGATTGCGACAAAGCCGCTGCCTGCACCGCTAATTTGCCCAAACGGCAGGGGGTCCACAAACCCTCCGATTGTATATACATATTCCTTAACGGGTGAGATATTAAAGAGGTCATTGCCGCTATCCTCAACCATAGTTATTTTATCACCGACCTTTAATTTGGTATATGGAATATTAATGTTGCCCACTGACTGTATATATTTCGGAAGCAGGATAACGGGATCCGCTTTCATCCTGCCGATATCTATCCGGCCTTCAACCAGGTATTTCCTGGCAAAATCAAGTTCATTATCACTGTAGCCGCCAATGCCTCCCTTTACAAAACTTATTCCCGGATAACCGTTCCGCTCGGTGGGACAGGCAAGATCGAACATTTTTTTGCCCTGCGGGGTGATCAAACTGTTGTCAATTTTAAAGTAATACCAGTACATAATCCCCTTTCCAGGATCTTTTTGAAGCATAGATTGATCATACTGATCCAATATACTGCTCTGGGAATAAATGCTTTTTACACCCTTAAGCGCCCTCAAGTCATTAAGGAATCTATTGTCCGCCGGCTTTACAGTATTATCATAGTAAGGATTTCCCGAAGCACCCCCTATTGCATCTGGATACTTTATGTACGACATTTCAATGGTATAATCAGCTATATGAGGCATCCGTCTGTTTCCCATTTTCCATTGCACTTCTATTTCTTTTGTAAGCCCTATAAATGAGGCAAAAAGAAGCGCCACCGAAGCGGTCAGCAGAATAGACCGCCCTTTATTCTTTAACGCTGTTTTTAATCCAAACAATACTGCAAACGAAAATCTTCCGCTGCTTTTGTCAAGCCACGGACCTGATGTGGAATCTTCAAAAATTCCTGCCCCGGGACGTGCATTTATTACAGCCAGCGGCGAGCTGTGCCTTACTTTCCATGCAGGATAGATGGAAGATACAATAATGGCGATAAGGCATAAAACGGCATCTAGAATAATTTTCATCCACGGGATTGTAACGGCGCCGTTGATTTCGCTTAATGGATTTCCAAGAACCAGCCGCGCTCCTTCGGTGCCTAAGAATACGCCTGCCGGCAGGGAAATTATTGCTGCAAAAAAGGCATGGAAGAGCAAAATACGGCCTGTGCTTTCAGGCTCAAGCCCTATGGCGGAAAACAGGCCCAATTCACGCATGCTACTGCCTGCAATGATATTTATTGAAACGAATGCCATCATGAACAGGACGATAAGCAGCATTATATCTGCTGTAAGGGCATTTTTACGGGCAAACTGGTTGTTACCCATCTTCTGGAATGTTTCGGCCCCTTTGACATTCTCCTGTGCCAAAAGGTATACATTGTAATAAGGGGTGCTGTTTTTAGCGGATGCTAATTTTAACGCATCTTCACCATTGAAAAATTCTAAGCCATCGCATTTTTCAAAAGTCCGGACTGCTTTTCCAATGCTGACGCTGTCCTTTAATCGGATGAGCACAAACGGCTTTATTTTGTCTTCGGCAGCCTTGGAAGCAAGGTAGTTATTATCTACGGGCACTGTACGCAATTGACTTTCGGCGATCAGTTCCTCGTTTTGCCCATATGTACCGAATCCCCGCACTGTATCGCCTGATATCGTATTGGCTGTGGACTTGAACGCACCGACTATATGATAAACCGTCCCACCGGTACGAATATCGGTAGGCAGGCTGTCGATTTTCTGTTTGCGCAGGTACCAGTCTTCAACTACAATCTCGCGGGGGGCTTTGGGAAGGCGGCCTGAAATTATATGCTTCGCCATCATCGAATAGCCTTCCTCACTCACCAATATCAGATCCAAAGAACAAGCGTCGTCTTCAATCGGTATTTTCTCCAACCGGCACGCAATACATGCCTTATCTGCAAGGCCTGTCTTTTCAACCTGACTTGCAGCTCCTTCATCCTTTGCAAAATAGGCAAGCTGCCAGTCGCCATAATCAAGTTCCGCCTGCATTTTACCCTGTTCAAGGGAATTCTGCTCTATCACGGCCACTGCAGATATCATCATCAATACTATTGTAATACCGAGTATAAGAAGGAGCGAACGCTTTTTACGCCTTGTAATCATAAGTATTGCAAGGCGGGTATCAATTCTCATCGGCTCCGCCTCCTGTATCGCTTACGATAGTGCCGTCGGACATCTCTATGATTCTCCGGCATTTGGATGCGACACGCGGATCATGTGTTACAATCACCATCGTCTGCTTGAATTCATCCGCCATATTCTGCAGCACTTGAAGTATATCCTCTCCCGTTTTGCTGTCGAGGCTGCCTGTCGGTTCGTCGGCATATACGATGGATGGTTTGGCGGCCAGAGCCCGTGCAATGGCTACACGCTGCTGCTGTCCGCCCGACAGTTTGGATGGCAGGGTATGGCGCTTGTCCTCCAGTCCCAGTGCGTCTATCAGCCGCTCCAAATGATTGCGGTCGGGCTTTTTACCATCCATCAGCACTGGAAGCATTATATTTTCCTCAACTGTCAATATGGGAACCAGATTGAAAAACTGAAATACAAATCCGAAATGCCTGCGTCTGTAAACACAAAGTTCCGAGAGCGAAAGGTCATAGATATTTTCACCATCTACCATGACTTTGCCTGCTGTCGGCTTATCGAGGCCGCCTAAAAGATGAAGCAGCGTTGATTTTCCAGATCCCGACGCGCCTATAACTGCCGTGAATTCCCCTTTTTCAATCCTGATATTTACGCCCGCCACTGCGTTAACCGCACCGGCCGCTCGTCCGTATGTCTTTTTAAGATCAATCGTCTGTATGTAACTCACTCAATGCACCCCCGTAGTTTTTCCCCTTTCCCGATCCTCCTCTCCTTGTAAGCAGGAGCACATGGTACAGCCAGTTTAAAATATCGGACTTTTTTGCATATCTGCCTGAAATGCGCATGAGCTTCCCGTAAAGCCATATGCCTATGGAGCCGAATAGGATGAATAATAAGATATCTTCCGTGCTTATAGATTTATAACGGTTGATTGAGCCCAGAGCCAGTCCCCATAAAATATACCATGCTTCTATGAATATTGATGCAATGCATATGGCTGCAAACCCTTTTCTCTTCTGAAAAACCATTGCCGCTGCAAAACCGAAGATGGCATAGACGACAAATGAAGCGCCAAAGTACACGATGTTATGGAATATAAAATAGTCCATTCCAAAACCTAAATTTACAGATTCGAATTCCCTAATAATTCTGCCAAGCGGATTAAGATAAATCATATTATGTGCAGGTGCATTACGCTGGATAACCAGCGGAAAAACAGTAAAAACAAACAAAAGGGAGCATGCTGCATAAACTACAGTGAACAGGCTCATCTTATATTTTACAAGGGTACCGCGGCGCTTTTCATTATATCTGTAGATCAAAGCCATAGGTATGAAAAGCAATACGCAAATCTCTAAACCGACTATCCTGTAAAGCATGATAACACTTCCTTTTCAAATAATATAAATAAAATATAAATGGGGGAATGTCCACCTTTTAAACCCAATCATCCCCCAACCATAAATTTGTTATAGCAGTTTCATCCAAAATAATCCGAATGGAAACAGCAAATTTTGTTGTACATTAGAACATAATACTAAAGGCTGAAAATTTAATACAGGAATAATTCTGATGCAAATACTTATATTTCATTAATCTAATTTTAAAACATATTATTAATTAGCAGCACTAGACATTGTGCATGTCCCCGACCAAAGTGCACAGTAACCATTCCAAAATGAAAAATAATAGCTCCCTGTTCCAATTGCCCAACTGTATGTTTGCCCAGTCGGATTTGCATTCCTTTGTGTTCCCAAATATCTTTCACCTTGACCTGAGATATACTGGACCGGTGTTATTTCCAAATCACCGTCACCATCATTACCGATACGCTCAAAATTATCCTATCTAATTTTTTCTTTAACATAATGTTACCCTCCATTATTAATTCTCCCAGACTCCACAACTTTACTTCTTAATGCTTTGTTCCTGCCGGATTTATGGATGCACTGCTTTCTTTATCGATTGATGCAATGCTGTGCCTCCTTTCTTCTCTAGCTTAATAATTGAGATAACATATAGTTTATGTTATTAATTCCAATATTTACTACTATCATTTTAGCATAAAGAGATAAAAAAGTAAATATTTTAAATTTTCAATTCATAACCAAGCTTTTTACTGCAGATCCATCTTCACTATTTATATTTTATGTTATATTATAATTATATAATATATTTTGATCGATAGGGGTTATATAATTAATAAAGTTTATGCTGACAGCAAATTGTATAATGATTACAATTTTATGATTCTACATGCACTTTCAGGTACACACAGTTATAGGATAACTTTGAAATAATTTATGGTTTCCAGTAAAAAAGTTGCTTTTGCAATTCATCCACAATTTCAGATTTGAGTTTATGTTTTTTAAGTGTCTCATTTTAAGTTATTAAAGTTTTAATACAAGCATCTGCTTACAGTTAAATTTATGCAACATAATATATAAGTACATGGCAAATACTATATCTATATGAAAATACCGATATTATGAGTTAATCCTTATCTTTATTTGAAATAAGCTTTAACTATATTAAAATGTAATTTTTATCGTATTGGGAAAAATTATAGAGAGGTGTTTAATTTGAAATATCGCTTTGCAATGATGGTCGTTACAGTATTCCTTTTGGTTTTTATATCTTCCTGTAAGAGCAATATAAATAAAAAGACTTATCCTGAAAAAGAGGAACAGAAAACCGGGGATGTCTCAGTAACTCCCGGTCAAAATGACAGCAGTGAAGATGAAGCACAAGACGGCAAGGATAAGGATGATACACCTGATATCAATGGAGGCATCCAGGGTCAGAGCAATAATCCCGATGATTCCGGCAGCGCCAAGGGCGATACCGGAAATGGCAAGATAGAAAATGGCAATTCCGGCGATGTACTTTCGGATATAAGCAACAAAGCCATAGGCAACTGGATGCCGGCACGGGCTAAAAATCATGCGGTACCGTCCCTGAACTCCGGTTATAAAAGCATATTTGAAAAATATAACTGCTATTTTACGGGTGATACTTCATCAAAGGTTATATATCTTACATTCGATGAGGGTTATGAATACAAATATACGCCGACGATACTCGACATCCTTAAGGAAAACAACGTAAAAGCAAACTTTTTTGTTGTAAAATCATATATTAAAAATAATGCCGATCTTGTCAAGAGGATGGTGAGTGAAGGGCATATCATCGGCAATCATACCACAACCCATCCTAATATGCCCGCCTTATATGCAAAATCCGGCAAGGCCGCTGTAATAAAAGAGCTGACCGATACGGCAGATTATTTCAAAGAAGTAACAGGGCAGGATATGCCAAAGTTTTACAGGCCACCTGAAGGCGTATGGAGCGAGGCAACATTATATATAACCAATGAGATGGGATACAAAACGATACTCTGGAGCATGGCACACCGCGATTGGGATGTAAATAAGCAGCCTGGAAAAGAAGCTTCATACAATTTTGTAGACGAGAATTACCACAATGGCGCCATACTCTTGCTTCATCCCCAGTCTCAAAGCAACACCGAAGCTTTAGACAGTATCATAAAAAATTTGAAGAGCAAAGGTTACGAATTTAAACCATTAACAGAGATTACAAAATAGCTTCTTAAATATAATTCAATGGCTCTACAAACTTTTACTATAAAGGCCTATTTCAAAAGCTACTTCGCTAATTCATATATTGCTTTGCTGTATATTTTTGCACAATTTATAAGATCATCTATCTGTATATACTCATCAGGCATATGAGCCAAATCATCGCGCCCCGGAAATACCGGACCAAAGGCCAACACATTATCGAAAGCCTTTGCATATGTCTGGCCGCCTATTGAAATCGTATATCCTTCTTTGCCCGTTACCTCTCTGTATGCATCTAAAAGAGAAGATACGATCTTGCTGTCTTTTTCTATATACAGCGGCTTCCTGTAGCTTAACTGCGAAATTTCTATTTTGTTCTCATCCGCGATATTCAATATTCTGCCGAATATATCCTCATATTTGGCTTTCACAGGATATCGTATATTTATAGCTGCAGAAGCATTTTCATCGTCTATATATATGCGGCCCAAGTTTACCGTGAGATTTCCTGATATATCATCGCTGAAATTTATATTTAAAGCCTTTCCCATGCAATCATATCCTATATATTTTGCAATAAACTTGATGAAATCCGATACATCGTTTTGTCCCAAATTGAACTGGCTCAAGAACACGATAAGCTGGGAAATCGCATTTACCCCGTTTTCCGGAATACTGCTGTGGCATGATACACCATGCGATGTAATAAACACATCATCGCCATCTTCCTTGATGCTCATATTTATCTTATTGCTTTCGCAATACAGTCCTAAAGTATCCTTTAACATCCTTTTTGCCATATCCTTTAGTCCCAAGCAGCATGTACAAAAATTTGGCACGATATTCAGCGCATTCCCTCCTGTAAGGGATTTAATGCTTATCATTCCCTTTGATTTTCTTAATATATTCTTTTTAAACACGATGTTTATGGATCCCTTTTCAGCATTGATTACCGGGAATGCACCGTCCGGAGTAAAACCACAACATGGAAGAGCCTCATTATTAGTGTAATAAGGTATATCCTTCCACCCGCTTTCTTCATCCGTTCCAAAGATTATCCTTACTCTTTTACCTAATTGGGCACCGGAATCCTTTACAGCTTTCAGGCCGCATAAAGCAGCAATCAACGGCCCCTTGTCATCAATGGCCCCCCTTCCATATATCTTATTATCAACGCACACTCCTTCATATGGCGGATAAAGCCAGCCGTCGCCCTCCGGTACGACATCTAAATGGCCGATAACGGCAGCAATATCATTGCCATCCCCAAACTCGGCATACCCGATATGTCCGTCTATATTCTTGGTCTTAAACCCGAATGAAGATGCAAGGTTTAGCATATACATCAGAGCATCATTTACACCGCTGCCAAATGGCGCATTAGTCAATGGCTCAGTTTCAACACTTTTTATCCTTATTAACTCCTGGGTGTATTTTATTATATCGTTTTTCATGCCGTTTATAATATTATTAAAGTCCATATTTTTTCCTCCAATTAGCAGTACAACATATAAAAATCGACTTTTTATTTTATAATATATCAATCAGCCAAATAGAGCCTATTAAAGACATTATATATTTTTTTTACACTAAATGCTATAAGCACATTAAAGTTACTTCAATTCGTAATTTGAACTTATGTTATTTTGAACACTCATTCGTCAGATTCAA